>DATGOZ010000222.1:0-2597 GCA_035305395.1 Taishania sp.
CCTGTAATGGTGCCAAGATAGTACATCGCTTGGCGGATGTCCATGGCAACAAAATCACCGGTGATGTTGGTCTCTAAACCATTTTTTGCTTGTGTCAACGCTTCGCGTGTGCGTGTGAGTGCATCACGGTGACGCACGTTGGAAATGATGGTTTCTTGCTGTACGTCGTAACCACTGGTTATTTGGTCCACCAACCACTGTTTTAGTTGATTAATTGCAACACCTTCTTTGGCACTAATAGCAATTTCATCGTTGTGAATTTCAACGGAATGGATATCCGTTTTGTTACAAACCACAACCAAGCGTTTTGAAGGGTATTTTTCTTGTAAATCGGATTTCCACTGACGAACTTCTTCCAAACTACCAGGAATACTTGCATCAGCCATGCACAAAATCAATTTGGCTTGTTCGATCTTTTGCTTTGAACGCTCAATACCTAATGCCTCAATTTCTTCAGCATTTTCGCGAATACCAGCAGTATCAATCAAACGAAACAGAATGCCGTCAATATTCAACGTTTCTTCGATTACATCGCGTGTTGTACCAGCAATGTTGGATACAATGGCTCTATCTTCTTGCAATAGCTGATTCAATAAGGTCGACTTTCCTGTATTTGGAGCTCCAACAATCGCAACGGGAACACCGTTTTTGATGGCATTACCCAACTCAAATGATTCTTCTAAGCGTGTTACAACTTGTAAGACTTTTGTTACTAATTCAAGCAATTCTGTTCTGTCAGCAAACTCAACATCTTCTTCAGCGAAATCCAATTCCAATTCAACGAGACTTGCAAAGTGAATCAATTGATCACGCAATTCTGCCAATTCGTTTGAAAAATTACCTTTTAATTGATTAAGTGCAATTTCATGCGCTCTTTTTGATTCAGAAGCGATCAAATCGGCTACAGCTTCTGCTTGAGATAAGTCAAGCTTTCCATTCATGAATGCACGCATGGTAAACTCACCCGGCTCGGCAATGCGACAACCAGATTCGATTAATGCATTCATAACCTGTTGAAGAATGTAATTGGAACCGTGACAAGAAATTTCAGCACTCTCCTCTCCTGTGAAACTTTTCCCTTCATGAAAAACAGAAACTAAAACCTCATCAATTAGTTGTCCGTTTGGGGTTGAAATATTTCCAAAATGTAAGGTGTGACTTGGCTTGCCTGTCAGATCTTTGCTAAAAATTTTGGACAAGGTTTGAAGTGAATTTTTTCCTGAAATTCGAATGATTCCAATGGCACCAATACCAGACGGAGTTGCTAACGCACAAATAATATCTCCTTGAGAATGTAACATGGTGCAAAATTAATTGAAAATACAGAAATAAAGGCAAAATATGACAAAGTCAGTCATCATATTCCCATAATTGCAGATTTCGAAAGCGATTCATTTTATAATCATAGACCAATCCATACTTATTATAAAATGCTGCATCATTTCCGGAATAGGTCCAAAAGCTAAAATTAGCATCTTCACCAAATTCTCTTTTGACATATACTTGACCTAGTAAGTCTGGAGATGAAAATCCCTTATCAATTAGCTCTTCAAACATTTCAACTCGCTCTTCAAAATATTGCTGTGGAAAGAAAAAGGTGATATAGAAAAATCGCTCAGCTAGAGATGGATGTTTGAGTAGTGAATCAGGCAAGCTCAAGAGTAGCGAATCCAAACTTGGAAAATGATCTTTAATTTCAACATAAACACTGTCTTCAATTTGTTTTCTAACCCCAGGAATAAGTTGATTTTCTCTTCCAAACATTCCCAAATATTTAAAATAATTTGAATGGGCGATGGAGTCGTAAAAATTAATTTGCTCATTGATTTTTTCGACATGTTCAGGAATTTCAGTTTTTTGATGTGTTAGCTCTACAATGCGATTCCACGATGCTTCTCCCAGCAGCTCTTTAAACCACAATACATGAATACGTACGATTTGACCAATTTTCTGATTTTGTTTAATTGCCTTTAATAAATAGGATTCAGCAGCATCAGAATCATTCAAAAAAGAATAACATTTCGCCATATTGAGCAAATCTGCACTCTTCGGTTCATCTACTAAACGAAATGCTTCTGTCAACATAATAAATGCATTCATCGCATCACCATTCTCCAAAGCTTTACAGGCTTGATTCGAAAATGCATGATAACGAATGTACTTGTTTTGTGAAGAAACACAATTTACGACAAGCAAACTGAAAATAAGAACAAGAATCTTCAAGCTAATTGATAATTTACAACAATAAAAAAGGGGAATTTATAAAAATTCCCCCTACCAACAAAATATGTATTTATTAATTTGAAGTCAAACGAATAGACTTATCAACTGTTTCTTTTGATGTTGAAGATGTTGATCCTTGACTTGAAGTATTGCTGTTTGATCCTTCAAACTTCAATTCAAGAGATTTTTTCTTAGATTCTACAACTACATAAACTTCAGAAACTTCTCCTTGTAAATAAGTATGCTTTTCTTCAGAATTTGTTGTAAGACTTCCACTGACAACTGTTCTCTTAGTAGATTCACTCGTTGGATGAAAAACAACTCTTTCATTCTTTTTATGCTCACCAATTCCAGATAAGAAATCCCAATTTCCA
>DATGOZ010000223.1:0-6858 GCA_035305395.1 Taishania sp.
TGTTTCATTTTTTGTTCTAACATTTGCAATTGTCTTCAATACATTTTCCAAAGCATCTGGCGTGTGTGCATAATCAATAATCGCTACAACTCCACCATCTGAAATAAAATATTGAAAACGACCCTCAACGGATTCCAACGAACTCAAGATTCGCAAGATTTCATCTTCATCTTCACCCAACAAAGAACTTACTGCAAAAGCAGTCAATAAGTTGTAAGCGTTGAAATCACCAATCAATCTAGACCAAACTTCCTTACCATTGATATTAAGCACCAAACCAGAAAACTGATTTTCCAAAACTTTTACTTTGAAGTCAGCAGGAGATTTCATTGCGAATGTTGCAATCTTCGCATTGGTATTTTGAACCATGACACGACCATTTTTATCATCTACATTTGTCAAAGCAAAAGCAGTTGATGGCAACTGATCGAAAAAGCTTTTCTTCACATCCAAATACTCCTTGAATGTTTTATGGTAATCCAAGTGATCGTGTGTGATATTTGTGAAAACGCCCCCTGCGAATTCTAATCCAGCAATACGATGTTGATGAATGGCGTGTGAACTTACTTCCATGAAACAAAATTCACACTGCTGTTCTACCATTTCAGCTAACAACTTATTCAAAGCAATCGGATCTGGAGTGGTATGTGTTGATGGAATATCTGTATCTCCAATTTTGTTGACAACCGTAGAAATTAAGCCGCATTTGTAACCCAATTTACTAAACAAGTTGAACAACAATGTCGTTGTCGTTGTCTTACCGTTTGTACCTGTTACCCCAACTAATTTCAATTGTTTGGATGGCTCATCGTAGAAATTATTTGCTACAATACCAGCTGCTTTGTGCGAATTATTTGTAACAACAAGCGTCACATCACTTGGAACATCAACCAAACGTTCTGCAATGATTGCCTTACACCCTTGCGCGATGACTTGATTGATAAAATCGTGACCATCGAAACGAGTTCCTGCAACAGCAAAGAAAAGTGAACCATTTTTTGCCTGTCTAGAATCTAGTGTAAGAGAAGCTATTGTCAAATCATTGGAACCAACAATTGTTTCCAACCCTACACCGTATAATATGTCTTTTAAAATCTTTTCCATTATTTCAAGTGTAAAATCACAGTACCTTCTGACACGCTTGTTCCAGGTAATACTGATTGTTGATAAACCGTACCATAACCGATTAGCTTCACTCTCATTCCAGTTTTCTGAATTAAGAACACAGCATCTTTGGCACTCATTCCTATCACATTTGGAACAATTCCATCAGAAACCAATCGTTGTTCCAATTCAATTTTTTCTTCTTTTTTCGTTGTTGTCAACCACTCACCATCATCCATGATTGAATGTTTGATTTTGAATGATCTAAACAGTTTTTCTAAATCAGAGCGATTTCCATTTTGTGAAATTGGCGCTTCAGCTATGCGTTGTTTTTGCTCATTAATTGCATCATGATACTTCAAACGAGATGCATAAACCTTATTGGCAATTGCAGCAAATACAGTCCCGGAAACACGTGCTCCATAAATCTCAGATTTAGGTTCAGAAATCACGACAATACAAGAATAAATCGGATCATCGGCAGGGAAGTAGCCAACGAATGATGCTTGATACTTGTAACTCCCTTTATCCCCATAAGAATTATCGGCATTCAAGATTCGAGCTGTACCTGTCTTTCCAGCAATTGTAAAGAATGAAGATTTCAACGCACGACCTGTTCCATTTGTCATCACACCTTCCAAGCAAGACTTCAACACCTGAATTGTTGACTTTTTACAAATTCGATTGTGTAATACAATCGGTTCAAACTTCTTGATAACTTCCTGTCCTCTTCTGATTTCCTGAACAAATTGAGGTTTCACAAACTTTCCATTATTGGCAACAGCGTTATAAAAGGCCAATGTTTGCATCGGAGTTTGTTGAACTTCATAACCTACAGCCATCCACGGAAGAGAAATTCCTGACCAGTTTGGATGTTTTGGGTGATACAAAGTTGGTTTAACCTCACCACGAATATCAAGACCTAATGAATCTCCCAATCCGAAGCTTTTCAAACGATTAACGAATGCCTCCTGATTTCCTTTGTATGCATTATGCACAATTTTCGTAAATACATTTGATGACTTTTCAAAAGCCTCTTTGATTGTAATTGTTCCGTAACCACCATCATGATCTTTCATGACATTGTTGTAGAAATGATATTCACCCGTTGCATTGACTTTATCAGAAACTTTTACTTTATCATCTTCCAACAAAGCCATTAACGAGGCCAATTTGAAAGTTGATCCAGGAACCTCTTTTGTACCAATTGCATGGTTAAATGATTCGTAGTAATTTCCGTCAGTTGCCTTTGTCAATGAAGCAATCGCCTTAACAAAGCCAGTTTTTACATCCATCACGATAACAGAACCATGCTTCGCATCTTGATTGCGCAATTGTCTTTCCAACTCCGTATGTGCTACCTCTTGAATCTCTAAATCAATTGATGTGATCACATTCGCCCCTTCAACAGACTCACGAATGATTTGACCAGTTTTCTTCCATCCATTACCGTATTTTTGTTCAATCTCCTCACCAAATTCCCCAGCTAAATATTCGTTAAATGCGCCTTCAATCCCTACACGCAACTCACCCTTTTTCTTTTCTGGTGCTCGATAATATCCAATTGTTCTTTTAAGTAACTCCCCGTGTGGACGTTTACGAACAATCGTTTCTTCAGAGTCGATCAATCCACCTTTTAATCTTCCCTTATTGAAAATCGGCAAAGTAGCCAACTGTTTTTTCTCTTCAATTGTTGCCTTGCGTTTAATTAAGAGGTAACGCTTTTTCTGAGCACGAGCAGAGCGAATGTAGCGTTCCCATTCACTTGCAGAACGAATACTGTACATTTCAGACAACCCTTGGGCTAATTCGTTGATTCCTTCGTCAAAGATTTTTTGGTCAACGACTGTTGGATCCATATGGATATCATAAAAAGACACTGATGTCACCATTGGATTGTAATTTACATCCAAGATTTCACCACGACGAGACTCTCTTTTTACCGTTCTCGTTGGCATTTTTTCTTGAACACCATCGTTTGTTGTAAAAATTTCAGAACGTCCTTCTAGCTGTAATGCAGCAGTTTTTCCCAAAGCTAAAAGCATAATAAGAATAAACCCTACATATATAAGGTGAACACGAAAGCTAATGATTTTATTTTCTTTCACGTTAGTCATTCTTTTTTTCTTTGATGCGAATTACTTTAGTTGGATTAACCGTTTCTTTTAACCCGATTTTTTCTAGTTTTTCAACTAATATTTGTCGTCTTGTATCCTCTTCTAATTTTGCTTTAGCTTCAATGTATTCAGCCGTAACTTCATTCAACTCGTTTTGCGTTTTTTCTAAATCACGAGACAGTTCTTTTCCATAATATCCCTTCCCTACAGAAAGCAGCAACAAGAAAATGATGAAAAAGATGAAATTCAAGTTGTTTAACACAAACTCTTTTGTCAAAAACTCCCCATTTAAAATCTGTAAAAAGGCATTAGAAGACTTGCCCTTTGGAGCCTTAGCCTTCTTTGTTGAAGCTTTGCGAACCTTCTTTTCAGGTTGCGTTGATTCAACTGCTTTCTTTTTTACAAATTCGTTATCCATTACTTCTTTCTGCTATTCTCAATTTTGCACTACGTGCACGTGAATTACGCTCACACTCCTCTTCAGTCGGCACAATCGGATGGCGAACTACTTCATCAAATGGTTTCAACACATTCCCGAAGAAGTCCTTCTTAATTTCTCCATCCAAATTCCCTCGCTTCATATAATTTTTCACCAAACGATCTTCCAACGAATGATAAGACATCACCACCAAACGCCCCCCTGGTTTCATTACTTGTTCTGTTTGCATCAAAAAGCGTTCAAGCACATCCATTTCTTGATTCACCTCAATACGAATTGCTTGAAATACTTGCGCATAGAACTTATGATCCTTGAATTTTGGAGCACATTTCGCAATGGCATCCATCAATTCTTGCGTTGTCTTGATACGACCGCTTTCGCGTCTAGAAATAATTGCATGAGCCACTTGACGTGCGTTTTTTAATTCGCCATAATTGCGAAAAATGCGAATCAATCCTTCTTCATCGTATTCATTTACCAACTTCTCAGCCGACAGATCACCATTTTGATTCATACGCATATCCAATGGGGCATTTCCACGAATGGAGAATCCGCGTTGCTCTTCATCAAACTGATGAGAAGAAACACCCAAGTCAGCGAGAATACCATCCACTTCTTTGATTCCAAGAAGACGTAAATGATTTTGAATAAATGCGAAATTTGAAGCGACGAAATGAAAATTCGGTGCTTCCCACGCATTGCGTTTAGCATCTGGATCTTGATCAAAAACAATCAATTTCCCCTTTTCACTTAATCGTTCGAAAATTGCTCTTGAGTGTCCGCCACCACCAAAGGTTACGTCCACATAAACCCCATCTGGATTGATATTCAATCCATCAAGACATTCCTTAAGCATTACTGGAACGTGGTATGTATTATTCGTCTCCGCCATCTATATCACCCATTACTTCATCCGCCAAATCAGCGAAATCAGCCATGTTGCTTTCGATCATATCGAAGTATTTAGCTTTATCCCAGATTTCAATACGATCGTTGTAGGCAATCAACATTACTTCTTGCTCAATTCCTACTCGCTCAGCATGTGCAACAGGGATCAAAATTCTCCCTGCATTGTCAAGTGAAACTTGTTTTGCCCCTTGGTGAAACAAGCGGTAAAACATACGATTCTTCGGTTTGAACAAATTCATTTTTGAAAGTTTTGCACTCAACTTTTCCCATTCACACATCGGGTAAAGCGTCAAACAATCCTCAAATCCTTTGTTCAACATGAAATCATTTGGGGATGTAGCAGGAAGTTGCTTCCGTAAACCTGCCGGAAACAAGAAACGCCCTTTAGCGTCCAACTTCACTTCATATTCTCCTACTAAGCCCATGACTTTATAATGGGTAAAATTAGTGACTATTTACCACTTTTTACCACCAAAACATTAATTGTTGATAACTATTAACGTAACAAAGAAATAAAAGTTTCATTAGATTATCAAAAAATACTGAAAAATAAAGGATTTATTAAAATTTCAACTTGGTGGTAAAAAGTGGTAGATGTGGAAAAATTCTTCAACTTGTTATTTACTTTTGATTTAAAAATTCGACTATAAGATCAATTCAATCAATCACTAATTTCATATCAACACTGAACTACAATTGACTAAAAATCAACTCTATTTCAACAAAAAGTAGGAAACACATCTACAGGGGGAATGATATGCAAATGCTTTCGTTATATTTGTACTATCTAATTTCGATTTACGTGAAGCGTATTCTTTTTATTCAAACTGCATTTTTGGGAGATGTCATTTTGGCTACCGCTGCAATTGCAGAAGCAAAGAGAATTTTCCCTCAAGCCGAAATTGATGTGGTTGTAAAAAAAGGAAACGAATCGTTGCTGTTGAATAATCCAGCAATTACAAACACCATTGTATTTGACAAATCTGGTGGAAAAATCAAGGAAATACTGCGATTAAGAAAATTCTTTAGGATAAGAAATTACGATATTGCTTTCAATTTTCATCGTTTTGGAAGTTCTGGAATTTTAACAGTACTTTCGGGTGCAAAAAGGAAATATGGATTCAAAAAAAATCCATTCTCATTTCTGTTTACTAAATCATTTGAACACGAAATTGGAAATGGAAAACACGAAGTGGAACGCAACCTCTCCATGTTGAAGGAATTTGGAGCTACTTCAATTGCAAAACCACACCTTTACCCTTCCGATACCGCAATTAAAAAGGTTACTCCATATAAATCACAAACCTATATTTGCATGGCACCTGCTTCTGTTTGGTTTACAAAACAACTTCCGGAACACAAATGGGTTGAATTAATCAATAAACAGGAGGAATCATTAAAAATTTACCTCATTGGAGGTCCAACCGATACAGAACTGTGCAACCGCATTATCTCGCAGAGTTCACATACAAATATTGAAAATTTAGCTGGTCAATTGAACCTACTCGAATCAGCCGCGCTGATGAAAGATGCCCATCGTAATTACGTCAACGACTCGGGACCTTTACACATTGCATCCGCTATGAATGCTCCTGTGACAGCATTTTTCTGTTCAACAGTCCCAAACTTTGGTTTTGGCCCACTTTCGGATGATTGTGAAATCAAAGAAGTAAAAGGATTAGATTGCCGACCTTGTGGATTACATGGTTACAAGACTTGTCCAAAGGGACATTTTAAATGCGGAGAAGTTGAGTTGTAAACTCCTGTATTATGGAGTATTTTCTATTACTTCCTCAAGAAATTAAAATACAGTTCCATTTTTTATAAGAATTCTGATTTAAATGAAAGAAGCTACAATCCAATACAAAGATGGCTTAGCATATATTACTTTCCCAGCCCAAAAAGGAGTACAAACAGTATCTGGAATTGTAGCAATCAAAAATAAATCAGGAGTTAAAAAGGAATTGAATTTTGAATGGAAACTATTCGGTGAATAAATCAAAAAAAAATAACATAAAAGTTGTCAATTATTCCGATTTACGTATTAACCTTACGATGTTGAAGATCTGATCATTAAGCGAAAAGACAATAAGAATTTGATCCTTATACCGCTTGACGAATACAATTCGCTTAAAGAAATTGCTTATTTAATGAGTGGGAAAAATCGACAAGTTATTCTTAAATCCATAGATGAATTGAAAGATGACAAAAACAAAGAACAACAATTGTTGGAAGAATGAAAATCACCTGGACGCCCTACCGAATGGAATGACTAAATCTATTGACAAC
>DATGOZ010000224.1:0-8236 GCA_035305395.1 Taishania sp.
TGACTTTTTGTATTTTTTTGTTGTAACATCAAAAGCTGTATTGAAAGCTCCATAAAAACGCTTCAACAAATTTTTCTTCTCACCTTCATGATCATCGTGCGGTCTCAATAGAATAGCACATAGAGCTGGAGACAAAGTCAACGCGTTGATTGCTGACAATATGATTGAAACTGCCAATGTGATACCAAATTGTTTGTAGAACACCCCAGCAGAACCGCTAATAAATGATACTGGGATAAATACCGCTGACATCACTAACGTAATTGAGATAATAGCGCCGCTGATGTCATTCATCGCTAAGTGAGTTGCCTTACGAGGATCCTTTTCTCCTCTTTCCATCTTCGCATGAACCGCTTCCACGACCACAATTGCATCATCCACAACAATACCAACAGCCAATACCAAGGCAAACAACGTCAACATGTTGATTGTAAAACCAAACAAACTCAAGAAGAAGAATGTACCAATAATTGCTACTGGAACAGAGATTGCTGGAATCAATGTTGAACGCCAATCTTGTAAGAAAACAAACACTACTATAAATACCAAGATAAAAGCTTCAATCAGTGTGCTGATTACTTTTGAAATGGATTCATCCAAGAAATCGTTGGCATTAACTAAAGTTGTAAACTTCACTCCATCTGGAAAGTTTTTAGCTGACTCTTCCAATACTTTTAAACACCCGTCGATTACCTCTTGCGCATTCGAACCAGAAGTTTGAGCAATTGCTACCCCCACAGATTCGTGACCGTCAGTTCTTGAACTTCCACCGTAGTTTTGAGCTCCTAATTCAATTCGAGCAATTTGACCTAATGTCAACACTTCTCCTTCTGGAGTGGATTTAACAACAATATTTTCAAACTCTTCGATGTTTTGCAAACGACCTTTATACTTCAATGTATATTGGAATGTTTGACCACCACTCTCTCCAAATTGTCCCGGAGCTGCTTCAATATTTTGTTCGGCTAATAAATTTGTAATATCATTCGGGATCAACCCATAAGCTGCCATCACATCTGGTCTCAACCAGATACGCAAAGCATAATCTTTTTGACCAAAAACCATCGCTTCACCTACACCATTTACACGCTTGATTTTCGGCAAAATGTTGATATTAGCATAGTTTTGCAAGAACGTTTGATCATAATTTTTTGATTCACTATAGAGAGAGAAAATCAAAATATTGTCACTCTGACGTTTTGCTGTTGTCACTCCAGAACGCGTAACCTCTGCAGGCAACAAAGGCGTAGCTCTTGCCACCCTATTTTGAACGTTTACCGCAGCCAAGTCAGGGTTAGTCCCCAATTTAAAGTAAATACTAATTGAAGCAGAACCATCGTTAGAAGAAGTAGAAGTAATATAGGTCATATCCTCTACCCCATTGATTTGCTCTTCAAGCGGAATAACGACAGAGTTCATGACAACCTCTGCACTTGCCCCTTGGTAACTAGCACTAACCGATACAGTTGGGGGAGCAGTTTCAGGATATTGTGACACTGGCAAGGTGATTAAACCAAGCAAACCTAAAATGACTATTATAACTGATATAACAGTCGATAAAACTGGTCTATCTATAAATTTGTGAAACATACTTTTCTTTTATTTCAATTCATTAATTGAATGATCATTTTTTCTCTTCCAACAAGGTTTCGAATTTCACTTCAGATGGAACAATAGCAGTTCCTTCTGCAATAATCCCAACCCCTTCTATCAATACTAAATCATTCACATTCAACCCTTCATCTACAACAAAGAATTGACCACCAGGAACGGCACGCACAACAACAGGAACTGCTTTCACCTTATTATCTTTATCAACGATATAAGCCAAACGTTTATCTTGTAGCTCCATCGTAGCCTTCTGAGGAATGATGATTACATCAGACAAATCCGTTGGAATTTGAACTGTAGCACTTCCACCTGAGCGAAGAATTTTGTTAGCATTTGCAAAACTTGCTCTAACATTGAATGACCCTGTTTGGATATTCGCTTGCCCACTGAAAGTTTCGATTTTACCCTCCTTTTCAAACAACAACCCGTTGCTCATCACCAATTTGACAGGTGGCATTTTAGCAATTTTTTCTTGGAAATTTTTACCTTCCGTATTCATAACTAAATCCAACTGCTGTTTTTCGTTTACAGAAAAGTAAGCATAGATTGTACTGATATCCGAAACACGAGTCAATGGTTGAGCTGTAGCACTATTCACATAGCTACCAACACGATACGGCAATGACCCTACAACACCATTAACAGGACTCTTAATTGTTGTATATCCAACATTCGTAACTGCATTTGAATATTGCGCCTTAGCACGTTGCAAATCCGCTTTTCTTGCTTGCAATGCTAACTCAACATTTTTCAATTCGAAGGTACTGATGATTCCTTTTTCAACCAAAGGACGAGTCTTTTGAACTTGCAATTCAGCCGTTGCAACTGCAGACTCAGCAGCTGCTACTGTTGCTGCCAAACTTTGTAAATCTTGCGCATATTGTGGGTTGCTAATTTTGAATAACAATTGTCCTTTCGTCACCTCTTGCCCTTCATCTACATAGATTTGCTCAATATATCCATCGATTTTTGGTCGAATATCAATATCCATAATCCCTTCCAATTTAGCAGGATATTCTGCAATCAAAGTAGTACTCTGCTTTGCTACTTTAAGCACTTTGTAAGGTTGAGGTGGACGTTCTTGGGGAGCATCTTGCTTATTCCCACAAGCAACGAATAAACCAGCTAGAACTGAAAGTGTTATTAAATTACGCATTTTTCTATTCATGATTAAAATCTATTGTTAAAAAGTATCGCTATTATTTCTTTCTTTCTTTTCTCAAGCAATGCGCTATAATCTGCGGTAGTTAACCCGAGAACCTTCTCGAAAACCGGACGCATGATAATTGGATACGAAACAAGAGAAAAGACATTCACTAAAAAATTCATCGGGTCATATTTCGGAATTCCCCCTTTTTCCATCTCTTCTTCAATTTCTTTTACAAAAACAGTAAGTTCTTGCACATATTTAGGATTCAAGATTGAATCCATTTGATTACTCAATTTTGGCGTTTCTTGAATATTGAAAACTTCTAAAAATGGATATGTTTGACGAAATTCAAACAAGTAATCGATGATTCGCTCAATCTTGGCACGAAAATCCATTTTAGCAATATAGATTGCTGCAAATTCAGAGCGCATCTCACTAATTGTCTCACAATAAACGATCTCAAACAAATTTGTTTTTGAACGAAAATAGTAGTTCACTAATGTTCGATTAACCCCAGCATAGTCGGCAATTTCTTGTGTTGAAGCATTGAAGTTTCCCTTAACAAAAAACAACTCTTTTGCATACTGCTTTATCTGAGCTTCAGTTTTGCATTCAATCACTGACATAGCTATATTTTAAGTTAAAACGACTTTTGACAAAATTGTTTGACAAAAATGTCAACAAAAGTACTTCAATCTAAACCAACGAACAAATTCAAAATGTTAAAAGTAAGTTAAAACAATGCATTCAAATCCACCTAAAAACAATCAACAATTTGATTATCAGTTTTTTCTATTTTTAGCAAAAAAAATATTAAATTAGTAGTTAGGGACTTCCTTATCAATCAAGAAATTCCACTTACCGTTGAAATTTTATTAATTCAAAATATTATCTATTTTTGCCAATTAGAGAAATGATGTCAGAAAGAAAAATAGCTGTAATTGGTGGAGGTAGTTGGGCCACGGCAATCGTTAAGATTTTATGTAATAATCTATCGACTGTTAATTGGTGGATGAGAAACGAAAATGCTGTTAACCACATTCTGAAGTATAGACACAATCCGAAGTATTTGCAATCTGTTGAATTTGACCTCAACAAGATTCAAGTTAGCACAGATTTGGTTGAAACGATTAAGAATTCAGATATCATCATCATCGCTACACCATCTGCTTTCTTGGTAAATACATTTGAGGATTTCCCTGCAGAATTGTTTCACAATAAAATTGTTTTCTCTGCTGTAAAAGGAATTGTTCCCGAATACAACGCTATTCCAGCTCGATTCATTCACAAATCATTTGGTACACCTTACTGTAAGATTGGTATCATCTGTGGACCTTGTCACGCTGAGGAAGTTGCCCTTGAACGTCTATCTTACCTGACAATTGCTTGTCAAGAAGAGAAAATTGCAGACGAAATGGCTGAATTGCTTTCTTGTCGCTATATCAAGACAACGACATCAGATGACTTATTTGGAACGGAGTTATCTGCCGTTTTAAAAAATGTTTATTCAATTGCATCTGGTATCTGTGCAGGACTTGGATATGGAGATAATTTCCAAGCTGTATTGATTAGTTGTGCAATTCAAGAAATAGAAGATTTCATTGATGTTGTAAGTCCAATTCACCGCGATGTAAAATCGAGCGCATATTTAGGTGACTTACTTGTAACTGCTTATTCAAAATTCTCTCGCAACAGAACATTCGGTTTCATGATTGGAAAAGGATATTCTGTAAAATCTGCTCAATTGGAGATGGATATGATTGCTGAAGGCTATTACGCCGTAAAAAGTGTCATTGAAATGAAGAAAAAGTTTGAAGTGGAAATGCCAATTGTTGAAGCGGTTTACAATATCTTATATGAGAAAATTTCTCCTGTCATTGAAATGCGCATCTTGACTGAAAAATTGAATTAACCTCATTCAAAAACCAACCAGCATGAAAGTATTCAAATTTGGAGGAGCATCTGTAAAAAATGGAGATGCTGTGAGGAATGTAGCGCACATTCTGAATTTATTTCAACATGAAAAATTACTTGTTGTCATTTCTGCAATGGGAAAAACAACAAATGCATTGGAATTGGTTGTGAAAGCACTTTGGGACAGAGATAAAACTGCATTTGAAAAACAAATTTCTGAAATTGAACAATATCATTTAGCAATTTGCAACGATCTTTTTTCTGACGCAAATCATGCTGTTTATCAGAAATTGAATGAACAAATCAACATGCTTCGTTCTAGATATCGCGATGAAGTTCCTGAAAATTTCAACTATGAATATGATCAAATTGTTTCCATAGGAGAAGTTATTTCAACTTTAATTGTCGAATCATTCTTGAGTCACAGCGGGTTCAACACTACTTGGCTTGACGCTAGAAGATTGATTCGTACAAACAACATGTATCGTGATGCAGATATCAATTGGAAACGCACAGAAGAATTAATCCAGAAAATGGTCGTTCCGACATTTGAAAAACATACAATTGCAATTACGCAAGGTTTTTTAGGGCATACACCTGAATTGTTCACAACAACGTTAGGACGAGAAGGGTCGGATTTTACAGCTGGAATTTTTGCATACTGCTTGAATGCAGCTTCTGTAACAATCTGGAAAGATGTTCCAGGAATGTTGAATGCAGATCCAAAATACTTCGACAATACAGTTAAATTAGATAAAATATCATTCCAAGAAGCCATTGAATTGTCATACTACGGAGCAAGTGTTATTCACCCTAAAACATTAAAACCACTACAGAACAAGAATATTCCACTATTTGTAAAATCGTTTATCAATCCTGAAGCTGAGGGAACGATGATTCAATCTTCAAAAGAGTTTGACCACCTAATTCCTTCCTTTATCTTCAAACACAAACAAACACTTATTTCTTTTACAACACGTGACTTCTCATTTATTGTAGAATCGCATTTAGGAGATATTTTCAACCGCTTATCGCAGATTGGAGCGAAAATTAATCTGATGCAAAATTCAGCATTGAGTTTCTCCATCTTAGTTGATGCTGAAAAAATAGAAATGGCTATAGTCCTGAAAGAATTTCAAAAAGACTACGAAATTCGCTACAATGAGAATTTGGAATTAGTTACAATTCGTCACTATGACCAAGCGACTATTGAGCGTGTAACATCTGGAAAAGAAATTATTTTGCAGCAATATGCTCGAAGTACAGCACGGATTGTACTGAAAGATAAATCAATTTAACGTTTCCAAGCACGTGTCATTTCACGTTTCCCTGGAGGTCCGGGTAATGCTTCAATTTCAAACCCAAGCGCTTTTAAGTCTCTTTTGACTTGTCCTTTAGCACAATAGGTCACCAAGAACCCACCAACTCTGAGCATGTCATACATTTTTTGAAGAATTTCGGGTGTCCACATTGCTTCTTGAGCTCGAGGTCCGAATGCATCATAATACACAATATCAAATTGCTCACGTTTCGGTTGATAATCTTCGATTTTTTCGTGTATCTTTTGGAAAGAGAATTGTTCAGAAAAACAGTGAACCTCCTTCCAGCTTGTTTCGTGCAAAAACTTAAAAACCGATTGATATTGCTCACCTACAAGTTTGCAATAATCCATTTCCATCGCAATATCAAAGGCTACTGGATAGGCCTCTATTCCTTCGTAATAAACCTGTTTCCCTGAAACTTTATTCGTTTCAATAGCTGTCAACAAGGCATTTAGGCCAGTACCAAATCCCATTTCAAAAACAGAAACCTTGTTTGAATCAATGATTGAAAGTCCATTTTGAATAAAAACATGCATTGCTTCTTGCAAAGAACCATGAGAAGAATGATAGGTCTCGTCCAATTCAGGCAAATAAATCGTCTTGGATCCATCACCTGTTACAATGATTTCATGCTTCATTTTAATCGACTTCCAGTTGTTGTTCTGTGTAATATTCGTTTTGGATAAAATATTCAATCATTCCTTCTTTCAAAAGATGTTGTTGTTGACGATTATCCAATGGTGGTAAATTTTGCAAGAGCTTAAAATGTGGCCAATTATCTTCATCTCTACCGATAAATTCATAATATCCGTAAGGCTCTAACAAAGTGCAAATAGCGATATGCATCAAATCAGTCTTCTGGTTTTTTGAAAATTTTTCGTAACCAATTCCCAACTCGTTTACCCCAATCAAGAACAAAATTGAAGATACGTCCATACCCTCTCCAAATTGTTCTTCTAACAACCCTTTCAATTTTTGAAATTTCAACTCTACGTGGTGATCCATATCCTTTCTATATTCTGTAAAATTAACAATTGAATTTCACAAATTGTAGATTTGATTTAGTAATTTCGAAAAAAATGCATGACATGAAACATATTTTTAAACCAATCCTATTATTAGCAGCTGTTGCATTATTTAGCAGTTGTAAAGGTAAAAGCGAAGCGACAACAGAAGAAGCACATGCTTACAGTTACAATCACGCAAACTCAGTCATGGAATGGACTGCCTTTAAATTTGAGAGCAAGGCTCCGGTAAAAGGAACATTCACTAAAATTGATGTCACTTCTGTATCTGACGCATCAGATGCTAAGACATTGGCTGAATCATTTGGCTTCACAATTCCAGTAAGTTCAATCGAAACACAAGATGAATCGCGCAATGCTAAAATTATAGAGTTTTTCTTCGGAACAATGTCAACAACTGAATTGACTGGTCGTATACTGAAATTAGGAGAAGACGGTTCTGCTGATTTAGAAGTTACAATGAACGGAATTACAGATGTTGTGAAAGGTAAATACGAAATCACAGATGATATTTACTTCTCTTTCAAAGCAACAATGGATATTGCCAAATGGAATTCTGACAAAGCAATTGCTGTGTTGAATGAAAACTGTAAAGCAAATCACACTGAAAACGGAGTAACGAAAGTTTGGTCGGAAGTGGATTTATCATTCACAACAAAATTCGATAAAAAATAGTAGTATCAAATGAAACAAAAACGGGCTTGAATAAATCAAGCCCGTTTTTTTTATTACATACATTATTTCTTTTTCACTTGGGGAGCCAATAGCAACATGAGCATCACTAAGGCTGAAAGCACTGCTATAACCGTAAACATCGTTAATGGAGATTCTCCTTGTAAAACTCCAATAGCCGCAGCAACTACCGCTCCAACCCCCATACGGATTGCACCACCTAAGGCAGAAGCTGCTCCAGCCGTTACTGTAAACGGAGCCAATGATGCTGCTGTAGCATTTGGGTTAATGAAATTCACCAAAAACAAAATCGAAAACAAACCTGCAACAGCAAAATGATAGTGTAAGTTTTCATGAAAATAGAATGCAATCATTACTACAAACGAAGTAATTGAAATGGCAACCGAACTTACCTTAGCGATTTTCATATAGTTGACCTTTCCAACTAAATAACCGTTTAACGTATTACCAATGATTAATCCACAAGCATTGATCGCAAAGATTCCAGCAAATGTGTTCTTATCTAATCCATAAACCGTTTG
>DATGOZ010000225.1:0-2206 GCA_035305395.1 Taishania sp.
TTTCGACATCCTTTACTGAAGACCTTGGTCGCAAACTAGAGAACATGGTCTATCTTCATTTAAGGAGAACCTATAGTACAATCTATTATTTTGCAGAAAAAGGAGAATGTGATTTTGTAGTCTTTGAAAAAGGTAAAATCCGCCAAGCCGTACAAGTATGTTATACTATAGACGACTTCAATTTTGAACGCGAATACAGTGGGCTAGTAGCAGCATTATATTATTTTAAAGTTAGTCATGGTTTCATAGTTACCTTAAACCAAGAAGATGTATTCGAAAAAGACGGACTAACAATTGAAATGATTCCTGCATATAAGTATTTTATTAGAAAGGAATGATTGAAACGAATCTTTATTTCTCAATCCAAGTTTACTTTAAAAACTTATTTTTAAAGATTGTACCTGAATTGCACCGCTGATACGTTAAGAAGTTGTAATACAGTATAAATCACATTCTGTATCGGGAAGTAATTACACATAAATTATGAGTTATCGATGGAGTTAAGGTGATCAATATTAAGCCACGCAACGCCTGTTATACAAAATTGTTGCACACTGCTTGAGCAAACATCCTGAATACATTTAAAACAAATACAATGAAAATATTGACCTTACAACAATTACAACGCATTACACTAGAAAGTCAAGGATTGCTACAAACATTGCCATTTGGAAAAGGAAAAAAAGCGGTGCTTAATGCGTTGGAACATCTTGGATATTTACAAATAGACACATTGTCAATCGTTGAGCGTGCACATCACCATACGCTTTGGACAAGAGTTCCAGATTATAAAACGGAGTATCTGGATGAATTGGTAAAAGAACGTAAAGTGTTTGAGTATTGGTTTCACGCTGCTTCATATCTTCCTATGAAAGATTTTCGTTATGTTTTACCTCAAATGTTAGATGTTAAACGAAATGAATCGTTTCACTACAATGCCGACCCAAAAGTTATGCAATATGTAATAGATACGATTCGTGCAGAAGGTCCGAAAAAGGCAAGAGATTTTGAAAGTAAAAGTAAAAAAGCAGGAAGTTGGTGGAATTGGAAACCAACAAAATTAGCTCTTGAAAGACTTTTTATGCAAGGAGATTTGATGATTTGCGAACGCAATGGGATGCAAAAAATGTATGACATTACCGAAAGAGTACTACCTAAAAACATTGACTTGACAGAACCAAGCCCAATTGAATTTACTGAATATTTAGTAAAAACATACCTGCGAGCTTATGGATTTACAACTGTAAAACAAATTACACATCTTAAAACGGGAAAAACATTGAGAAAAAATGTCAATAAAGTTTTAGAATCAATGCTTCAGGAAGGTACCATACAAAAAATCGATTTTGAAGGTATACCTTCTGTGTTCATACAAAGTGATTTAACGAAAAAAACAGTTAGAAAAAGTAAATCAAATATTAGATTTCTATCACCATTTGATAATTCTATTATTCATCGTGACCGCGTCAAACAATTTTTTGACTTTGATTTCCGTCTTGAATGTTATACACCAAAAGAGAAAAGACAATACGGCTATTTTTGTTTACCAATCTTATTTGGCGATACATTTGTAGGAAGAGTAGATTGCAAAGCACATCGAAAAGAAAAACAATTTGAGATGATACATCTACACATTGAAAATCAAAATATAGACATTGAATTATGGATAGAATCTTTTGTAGAATCAATAAGACAGTTCGCAACTTTTAACGGTTGTGAATCTTTAAAACTGACTCAAGTAACTCCATTAAAACTAACCAACATATTAAAAAGAGCAATACAAGATAGTGAAAAATAAAGCCGAACGTCCTAACCCTAATAAATAGGAGAAAGTTAGATACTGTATCGGGAAACATCGACGGTTTTGGGGTAATTGTAGGCAATCTTTCGAATCATTCCCAGGGAGTATCCGGGAGTATCCCATTATCTTAGATGTCTTTATCTAAAATCTTTAATATTTGTAAGTAACAAAGACCTGATAGGTAGAGGTCGGAGCAAATTCGAATGCTGAACGATGACTCAAAACAGCATCAGGATATAAATTTCCTAAAATTGGAAAAATATTACGCCTTACGATGTCCTCAGGTGAGTCCTCTAAATTTGAAGTATAAATTCTTGGGGCGATCTTCCTTATAAGACCTTCATCTTCCCATCTCGATATTCTTCTTGATGTTACCGAGTCTTGTGATCCATAAATAATTTCTTG
>DATGOZ010000226.1:0-2493 GCA_035305395.1 Taishania sp.
AACTGAGGATTTTTACTTTTTTGTTTCCTTTGTAAGCAGCTTGTACGCGTTGCATTTGCTTGTTCATGATGGGACAAATCGTTCCACATGTTGTAAAGAAATATTCGGCAACAAAAACTTTGTTTTCGATATCTTTTTCGGTGATAGTTTTACCTAGTTGATTTTGGAAAGAGAATTCTCCAATTGTATGACCTCTTCCGATTCTTAATAATTCGGGATCTACAACTTCAGGATTTAAATCAATTGGGTTGTAAATGGGAAGTGGTTCAGCTTTTGGCTTCAATGAAAAGTAAAAAAGCGAAATCCCGACAATTGAAAAAGCGATTAGAAAAATAATTCTACTCATAATCCTTCCGTTTTGGTAATACAAAAAAAGTAAGCAGCAACGCTTACTTTTTCTTTAATTCGTTTTTGATATATAATTCTATCGCAGCTGGCATGGATGGCGCATCGGGTTGCGGTGCATGCACATCTAAACGCAAATTGTTTTTTAGTACTGCTTGCGCTGTTGTTGGACCAAATGCTGCAATCAATGTGTCGTTTTGTTTGAAATCAGGAAAGTTTTTGAATAATGATTCAATTCCCCCTGGACTAAAGAAAACCAACATATCATAATATACATTTTCCAAATCTGATAAATCAGATGAAACAGTTCTGTAAAGCACCGCTTTTGTGAAGTTGAACTTATGCTCTGTAATTGTTTCTGGAATATTATCCCTCAAGATATCCGTACATGGCAATAAGAATTTTTCAGCTTTGTGCTTTTTCATTACTTCTACCAAGTCATTGATTGTTGCTTTTCCAAAGAAAATTTTACGTTTTCTATACGTAACATACTTCTGTAAATAGTAAGCAATTGCTTCTGAGATACAGAAATACTTCATGGTGTCAGGAACGTCAAAACGAACTTCCTTTGCCATTCTGAAGAAATGATCAACAGCAATTTTTGATGTGAAAATGACAGCTGTATGCTCTGCCATATTCACTTTCTGAGTTCTAAACTCTTGAACATCGATTCCTTCTACATGTATAAAAGGTCTGAAGTCAATTTTGAGTTTATATTTCTCCGCCAAATCAAAATATGGCGATTTATCCCCTTCAGGTTTTGGTTGAGAAACCAATATCGTTTTGACAGCCAAAGTTATACAATTTTGCAGTTAAACATGTTTTCCCATACTAACAACATAGTATAATAGTACTACAATTGGAAGTATTTCGAGCGTGCAAAGATACAAAATTATATAATACCAAGACACACCATTTGAAAGTGATGCAATCAACACCTTTAGAAATCTAATACCAAACAAGCTTAAAAACAGGTATTTAAATGACTCGAAGAAGATTTCGTCTCCACTAGGATTTAATAGCCAAACAACGGCTAATCCGAAGAATAACAATCCAAAAAATAATGTATTGACCCAAGTTTGTAACACAAAACTGCGTATAGTAGAATATTCACCGGTTAACCACATGGTCAGAAGTAGTCCAACAAAATTGTAAGCGACTGTGAAGAGCACAATTACTAGTGTGCCTAGTATTAATTGTAAGCTTGAAATTTTGTAACCAAATAAAATCCAATTGTCTTGTTCCATTACAGAAATGTGTTGGCAAAATAATGTTAAACACACCCAAAGGCTGATGACAAAGTTGAACCCAAATAGGATAAAACCAGTTGAATTGAAGCGAACTTCAAATTTTTGAAGACTTTCTAGTGTTCCTAGATTAAAAAATGAACGAAAAGAAATACCAAGAATGTTTGGTTCTAATCTTTTTGCTAAAGCCAACAACAAGAAGGAAATAAATAGTAACATTCCGAGTACCCATCCTTGTGTCTTGAAGATCGGTTCCAATTGAATTGGTACATCCTGAACCTTTGAATCAACGATTGAAAATAACGGAAATGATTTAAAGAAAGAAATAGTATTGATCACAGTTTATCTTGTTTTCTATATTTTTCATTTACAAACAACAAAAATATGCTATTTTTGCCACTATTAAATCGAATATTTAAAATGAGAACAGATTTATATACGCATCCTGACTATTACAACATGGATGATTTGCTCACAGATGAGCAAAAGTTAGTGAGAGAAGCTGCTCGTGCATGGGTTAAAAAAGAAGTTTCTCCGATTATTGACGAACATTATGAAAAAGCAACTTTCCCTAAACATTTGATTAAAGGTTTGGGAGAAATTGGTGCTTTTGGTCCATATATTCCAGAACAATACGGAGGTCCTGGTTTAGATCAAATTTCATATGGTTTGATTATGCAAGAGTTAGAAAGATGCGACTCAGGATTGAGATCTACAGCATCTGTTCAATCTTCTTTAGTGATGTACCCAATTTGGAAATACGGTTCAGAGGAGCAGCGTATGAAATATTTGCCAAAATTGGCAACTGGTGAATTTATGGGGTGTTTCGGTTTGACTGAGCCTGACCATGGATCAAACCCTGCTGGGATGATTACAAACTTCAAGGATGCTGGAGACCACG
>DATGOZ010000227.1:0-2807 GCA_035305395.1 Taishania sp.
GGATCGAAGTCCATACTAATAACTCTACCTTCAGTACGTCTATTAAACTGATGTAATCTTTCAAATAAGTCTTTATTTGTTTTTTTGTATGAATTGATCAATGTTTCAGTTAAAGCAACCTCTTTCCATCCTTCTAGCACATTACCATCGCTATCTCTTGGAGGAATAACTTCGTAATTATCTCCATTTCTCCAAACCATACGAGGTTCATTTTCACCTTTACCAACTGGAACGATACGTCTTGGATCAATTCCTTTCTCGTTTACTAAGTAAACATAACATTGGTGAGCACGGTTTTCAGATAACACTTGGTTAGCGTTTGCAGCACCACGTGAGTCAGTGTGTGAACTCAACTCCAAGATCATCTTAGGATGCTCAGTTAACAAGTCGTATACAAAGTTCAAGGAGTCTTTAGAGTGAATTGTAGAGTCAACTAACAATTCCCATTTAGACAATGCATAACGTACCTCTGGCAAACGAATTGGTTTCTTAGGCAATAATGCTAACTCGATAACGAAGTTTTGGTCGTATCTCAAACCAACTGTTGTCAAGCTAGCCCCTTCTGCATTATCGTGGTATCCTTCTTTAGAAACAGCAATTGTATAAGAAGTTTCTTCGTTGATAAAACGATCTCCGTTTGGTTTCTTATCCCAGAATACAGTTCCTTGCTTATTTGTATATCCTTCCCAAGTATCTCCAGTTGAAGTTGTAACGACAACTTTAGCATCTTGAATTTTCACATTCTTTTCGTTCAAGTCAGAAACGATGACTTTCAAGTCAAAGATATATGGAGGAATTTCGTATTTGTAAATATCTGGCTTGTTATCTTTTCTTTCAGACGTAAAATAACCAGTTCTATCAGTATGTTCAACTAATGCATAATCATTATTTGCAGAGTTGATAGGAGATCCCATGTTTGTTGGGTTTGCCCATCTATACTCATCTCCTTGCTTTTCAGCTCGGAAAATATCCAAACCACCAATTCCTGGCTTTCCATCTGTAGCGTAGAACAAGTCTCCATTCTTAGCAAATGAAGGGAACATATCATTTCCTGGTGTATTGATTTCTGGTCCTAAATTTACTGGAGTAGTCCAAGAATCAGTTTTTCTTTCGTAAGTTGTATACCACAAGTCACGACCACCATATCCACCTGGTAAATCAGCTGTAAAGATTAAGAAACGTCCATCTTCAGAAACACATGGATGTCCAACAGTTAATGAATCATGAGGTTTCAAATTTAATTTCTTAGGCTCTCCCCACTTGTTTTTTCCTTTTGATTCAGAAACCCAAATATCACATCCTAAGTTTTGTTTTTTAATGTTTGGACAACGTGTAAAGAACATTGTTTTACCTCTTCCGTCAAAAGCAACTGTTCCTTCGTTATCTTCAGTATTTATATTTTCTCCGTCAATTAAAGCTGGAGCTTTCCAGTTACCATTTTTATCTAATTCAGCTACCCAAATATCCATGTAGTTTTCACAAGTACGTGGATCCTTATCGTTACCTGTACTATTCTCTCTACTTGAACCAAAGTACATCACCATTTCTTTTCTGTCTCCAAACATTGGAGCCATATCAAAGAACTTCGTATTCAACTTTTGTACTTCTTCAACTTTCAACTTAGTTGACAATGTGTTCACGTATGTCGTTTTCTTTGCAATAGATTCTAAACCTACCTCAGCTCTTCCGTCACCAGGAACTAACTTTTTATACTCTTGATAGTTTCTAGTAGCTTTATCATCTTCATTCAATACACGATACATCTCTGCATTATAATAATACACCAATGGATTTGTATTGAAATACTCTAACAAAATTGCTCTCTCATACCACTCAGCAGCTTCTTTAAAGCGCTCTGTTTGACGGTAACTTTCTGCCGTTTTAAAAGCCATATCAGCTTTTGTTTTCTTAGCGGTTTTACCTTTTCTAGTCAACTTCGTATAAGCTAAAGCGCACTTATCTGCTGCTTCACAGAAGTTTTGACTTTGATACATTAACTCTGCATCAAGCACCACCTTTGGTTGTGCGATAGTGATAGTGGATAATCCTGCTAATAGCGCAGTTAAGATGATTTTATTTCCCATAGAATTCTGTTTCATCATAGTAATCGTATAGCTAAGGTACTAATAAATAATATTGATGTATAGTACATTATACATAAACATAAATAAAAATTGTTCGTAAATTTAGCATAATTTCTTTATATCAGATATTTTTTTTCTACTTTTTGAAAATTCTATACCGATTTACTAAAAAATTAATACTCTGACTTATAATTTTAGTCACCCTTTTATAAAACAACACAACTTATTACTTCTTATTACTTCGTTTTCGTAATTTTGTATAAAAAAATAAGCATGGATCACCCAATTATCAAACAACTCAATTGGAGATACGCAACAAAAAGATACGATTCATCAAAAAAGATTGACACAAAGTCGATTGAGATAATCAAAGAAGCAATTCGTCTTGCTCCTTCATCTTATGGGTTACAACCTATTAAGGTAATCATTGTTGAGAATGAAAAACTTAGACAACAAATCAAAACATTTTCTTTTAACCAACAAGCCATAACAGAAGCTTCTCATTTATTTATTTTATGTGCAGAAACTGCTGTCAATGCATCTACAATCGATAAATACATGCAAATGACTTCTGAAATTCGGGAGATTCCACTAGATCAATTAATGGGATACAGTAATTTTCTAAAAACGATCTTGGAAAATCAAACAGCATCTCAAAAATTACAATGGGCACAAAAACAGGCATATATCGCATTAGGTATTTTAGTTGATGCGTGTGCCAAC
>DATGOZ010000228.1:0-5993 GCA_035305395.1 Taishania sp.
CCTACAACTTCCCATGCACCTCCATCAGGCATACGACGGAAGCTTTTCCCCCAGCTATCAGGTACAGAAGTAGTAAGAATCTGTGTTTTACGATTAGCAGGTATTCCATTAAAGTCAGAAAGTGAAGTTACGTTGTTATTACAACCAGTTCTTGTTGGAATACATGGTTGACCTGAAGTTGGAGTACTACCCCAATAAACACAATCTTGTGGAATTCCATCTCTATCATAAAAAGCGAACCAACCACCTGCTGCATTCGGGAACCAAAATCTTGTCGGAGTTCCTAATGCACCTGCTTGGACACACATTCCATCACCATTGATTGCACCTGGCATAACAATTTCTACCACGTTACCGCCATTTTGAACCAATAAGTTACTTGCTACTGCAGGTGCATTTTCTCCTCGGATGAAACAAAAACCTCCTGGAGGTATAATTGTTCCTTGTGGAATCAAAAATGCTTCTCTATCAGAAGATAATGTCCCTGGTGTTGTTGCTCCCAAATAATAACAAGAAATGTCAATAGGTTGACATAAATTGGGGTTGTACAACTCTATCCATTCACCTCTACAAGTTCCTGTCCCTCCTGTTCCGGATAAACATCCGTCATGCTGAGATGGTGAACACATGATCTCATTAATCAAGATACTTGGACCTGAATAATCACAATCGGCACCATTACAAATTGTATTGATTGTTTGTGTAACCGTTGCAGAAAGCTGTTGTGCATTGACTGTTAGTGTATTACAGAATAATACAAACGCACCTAAAACACTGAAACAATTGATAGTAGTACGAGTAAAATTTTTCATAAACAGAACTATAGTTTTCTAAATTACGTAATCGACGTATAAAAAGTTGCATCTGTTTAAAAGTGAATGAAATTTGTGTTTTGAGTTAAAAACTTAACGTGTTTTTGTGCAAAAAAAAAGCGACCATTGCTAGTCGCTTCTTATATATCATGGAATGATTTTTACAATCCTAACAATACTTCAACTGGATCTTTACCGCCGAAGATCATTCTTTCTGGATTTTCGATCATTTCTTTCACTTTTACGAGGAAACCAACGCTTTCCTTACCATCGATGATTCTGTGGTCGTAAGACAACGCTAAATACATCATTGGGCGAATTTCAACCTTACCGTTGATTGCAACTGGTCGCTCAACAATGTTGTGCATACCTAAAATTGCTGATTGTGGCGGGTTGATGATTGGTGTTGACATCATCGATCCAAATACACCACCATTCGTGATTGTAAACGTTCCACCCATCATATCATCTGGAGTGATTTTTCCGTCACGAGCTTTAACCGCCAAACGTTTAATTTCAGCTTCGATTTCAGCCAAAGACATTTGCTCTGCATTGCGAACAACTGGAACCAATAATCCCTTAGGAGAAGAAACGGCGATACCGATGTCAGCATAATCGTTGAACACCATTTCATTTCCGTCGATGAAGGCGTTTACCGCAGGGAAGTGATTCAATGCTTCTGTTACGGCTTTTGTAAAGAAAGACATGAACCCTAAGTTGATATCGTGGTGTTTTGCAAATTTATCTTTGTACTTCGCACGGATGTCCATGATCGGTTTCATGTCCACTTCGTTGAAAGTCGTCAACATTGCTGTTTCGTTTTTCACTGAAACCAAACGCTCAGCGATTTTACGACGCATCATAGACATTTTTTCACGTTTTTGGTCGCGAGTACCACCCCAACCTTGTGCATCATCAGCAGAGAATCCAGCTGCCATTGCCGCTACAACATCTTGTTTTGTAATGCGGCCATCTTTGCCAGTTCCTTTGATTTTTGCAGTGTTGATTCCGTTTTCGTTTGCGATTTTAGCAGCTGCCGGAGAAGCTGTACCCGCTGCGTAGCTTTTCACTGGGTCTGGATTCGGAACAACTTCCTTCTTCGCTTCTTGAACCGGTGCTGGTGCTGGAGCAGCTTCTTTCTTTTCTTCAACTGCAGGTGCAGCTGGAGCAGCTGATCCTTCTGGACGTGGAGCTGATGTATCGATGTGACAAACAACTTGTCCAACTTTCACTACATCACCATCTGCAGCCTTCAATGTTATAATACCACTAGCTTCTGCAGGTAGTTCCAACGTCGCTTTGTCTGAATCTACTTCTGCAATTGCTTGATCTTTTTCTACATAATCACCATCTGATACCAACCATTGTGCGATTTCTACTTCTGAAATCGATTCACCTGGACTTGGCACTTTCATTTCTAGTACTGACATAGCAATCTATTTTTATTGTAATCTCGTAAATATTATGCGTTCACTGTTGCGAAACGGAACAAATTCTTCCACAATCCAGCTAAGCGTTTTAAATGCAATTCTTTTGAACCTTCTGCAGCAGCAGCTGATTCTGGGCGAGTAACACCGATAATATTCTTATCACGCATTTTCATCGCCATATATTGCCATGCTCCCATATTTTCAGGCTCTTCTTGTGCCCAAACAATATTTTTCGCATTGTATTTTTCTAAAATCGCGTTGATTTGTTTTTCAGGGAATGGATACAATTGTTCTACTCGAACAAAAGCCATGTTTTCAACCCCCATAGAAGCAGCTTTTTCAGATGCTTCGTAGTAGAATTTGCCTGAAACAAATACTACTGTATCCACTTTATTTGCTTGTGCATTTGGATCGTCAATTACTTCTTGGAATCTTCCTGTAGCCATTTCATCCAATGATGAAACTGCACTTGGGTAGCGCAACAACATCTTTGGAGAGAATACAACCATCGGTTTACGGAATTGACGTTTCATTTGTCTTCTCAACAAGTGGAAGTGGTTTGCTGGAGTTGAAGTATTAATTACTTGAATATTCAAATCAGCAGCTTGTTGTAAGAAACGTTCCATTCGACCCGAAGAGTGCTCAGCACCTTGACCTTCGTAGCCGTGAGGTAACAACATAACTAATCCACTTTGTGTTGACCATTTGTCTTCACCAGCAGTGATAAACTGGTCGACCATGATTTGTGCTCCATTGAAGAAATCCCCGAATTGAGCTTCCCAAATAGTCAAACCATTTGGTGTAGCCATTGAATATCCGTATTCGAATCCCAATACAGCGTATTCAGATAAGAACGAATTGTAGATTGAAAAAGGAGCTTGTTTTTCACTCAATAAGTTCAATGTTACAATTTCTTCTTCGTTATCTTCTGTTTTAACAACTGCGTGACGGTGAGAGAAAGTTCCTCTTTCTACATCTTGACCAGAGATACGGACTGGGTGACCTTCATCAAGCAATGTAGCATAAGCTAACATTTCTGCAGAACCCCAATCTAATTTATCCCCTTCAATTGCATCTAAACGATCTTTGAAGATCTTCTCAATCTTACGGAAGTATTTTTTACCCTCAGGTAAAGTAGCCAATTTGCGACCTAATTCAAGTAGTTTTTCTTTTGAAACACCTGTTTCAGGTGATGTGTCGAAATCAGCTTTTGTAGCTCTTTTTAATTCCTTCCATTCTTTCTCCATGAAGTCGAAGACAGTCGCCTTAGACATTTTTGAAGATTCAGCATATTCCGCCTCCAAGTATTCTTGATATGCGTTGATGTAGCTTGAAGCTTCTTCTTTAGAGAGATTTGATTCAGGAATCAATTTCTCCAAGTATAATTCACTTGGGTTTTTATGTTTCGCAATGATATTGTATAAATTCGGTTGTGTGAATTTAGGCTCATCACCTTCATTGTGACCATATTTTCTATAACCCAATAAGTCGATGAAAATATCTTGCTTGAATTCTTGTCGATATGCAACTGCAATTTCGATAACTTGAATCACAGCTTCAACATCATCAGCATTTACGTGGAATACTGGAGATAATGTTGTTTTTGCAACATCCGTACAGTAAGTTGAAGTTCTACCGTCTAAATAGTTTGTTGTAAAACCAACTTGGTTGTTTGTAACGATGTGAATTGTTCCGCCAGTTTTGTATCCATCTAAACCAGCCATTTGAACTGTTTCGTAAACAACACCTTGACCTGCGATAGCAGCATCACCGTGAATTAATACAGGACAAACTTTTGATAAATCATTATTGAAATATTTATCCAATTTTGCTCTTGATAAACCTTCAACTACCGGGTTAACGGCTTCAAGATGAGAAGGGTTTGGAGACAATGTTAATTGAATTTTTTTGCCATTTTTTTCAACTTCAGAAGTATATCCTTGGTGGTATTTTACGTCGCCATCAAATTCTTCATTAAAGTCGAATTCTTTACCTTCAAATTCTGCGAAAATATCACGTGGACGTTTTTCAAAAATGTTGGCTAATGTATTCAAGCGACCTCTGTGCGCCATTCCCATTACGAAATGTTCAACACCTAAGTCAGAACCTTTTTTAATTAATGCATCTAAAGCAGGAATCAACGATTCAAGTCCTTCAACAGAGAAACGTTTTTGTCCAACAAACTTTTTGCCTAAGAAAGCTTCAAAGCCTGATGCTTGCATTAATTTTTTATAGATTTCAGTTTTTTGCTCTTTTGTAAATGTTGGACGGTTTGTTAATTCGATAGCATTTAACATCCATTTCAACATGTGTGGTTCACGCATGTACATGAACTCAATACCAATCGACTGACAGTAAGTTTTCTTTAAGTGATCAATAATTTGACGTAATGTAACCGCTCCTAATCCAACTTCTTCACCCGCCTTGAATACTAAGTCTAAGTCGCTTTCAGTTAAACCGAAATTTTCAAGTGCTAATGTTGGTTGGTGTTGACGGCGCTCACGAACAGGATTTGTTTTTGTGAACAAGTGTCCTCTAGTTCTGTAACCATTGATAAGGTTTAAAACCTTTAATTCCTTCTGAAAATTTTCTGGAACCTCGTTGTCTGAGTCATAGTTTGTTTTGGAAAACTCGAATCCTTCGAAGAATCTCTTCCAACCTATATCAACACTTTCAGGGTCTTGTTGATACATCTTGTACAGATGATCAATAGCGTTTACATCTGCATTGCCAACGTATGAAATATTGTCCATTTTCTTGTGCACATTTTTTGGTAGTGCAAAGGTAGGAATATTAATTTATTGAAGTCTTATTCTTACAGAGAAATATTTCGTTGAAAATTTAAAACAATTTTTCAATGTTTCAACTTGTATGAGAGATTAGTTATTTTTTCGAGTTTTTATTGGATTGCTATTTTTAATATAATTTAACAAAATTATTTAAATAAGACAATTTTATCATATCGTTTCTCAATTTACTTTTTAACTACTTTTGCACATAAATTTTCCTACATGTTCGAAAAATTCAAGTACCATATCCTTATGCATGTCATCATTTTTGTATGGGGATTCACAGGTATATTAGGTAAATTGATTCACCTTTCTCCTGAATTAATTGTTTGGTATCGCGTGATTATTGCAACAATCGGTTTGCTGTTTATTTTGCCAATCATGGGTGTATCTTATCGATTGGATAATCGTAAAAAAATGGGGTGGTTGGTGTTTGTTGGAATTGTAACTGCATTGCATTGGGTGACATTTTACAAAGCAATTTCGCTTTCAACAGCATCTTTGGGAATTTTGTGTTTGTCGACAACAACCTTGCATGTTACCTGGATAGAACCTATCGTGATGAAACGTAAATTTTCGTGGATTGAATTTGCTTTGGGGCTCATTGTAATCTATGGAATTTATTTTGTCTCTTCGGATTTTAAAGGGGATGATTACGTTGCATTGGCTTATGGATTGACGGCTGCTTTTTTAGCCGGAGTTTTTTCAGTTGCTAATGCAAAGTTGGCTCAAAAAATTCCTTCTCCTCAAATTACGTTTTACGAGATGTTGACGGGCATTATTTTTCTCACAGGATGGTTGTACTTGGATGGTCAGTTGACAGTTGAACAGCTTTCGATGACAACATCTGATTTTCTTTGGTTGTTGTTCTTAGGACTTGTTTGTACAAGTTTAGCCTTTGTATTGATGATTGAAGTGGTAAAACGCTTAGGGGCTTTTACGGCTTCATTAAGTATCAATTT
>DATGOZ010000229.1:0-4442 GCA_035305395.1 Taishania sp.
GTCTCAATAAATTGAGCACCTGTTGACAATGCGTAAATAAATCCTGAACAGGCAGCTATTAGGTCATATCCCCAAGCATTCTTCATCCCCAACTTATCACAAACAATGTTTGCTGTACTTGGAAACGGATAGTCTGGAGTAACTGTTGCCACAATCACCAACTCGATTTCAAGTGGATCAATATTTTTTTTCTTAAGAATTCCTTCAACAGCAGCAGCTGCCAAATCTGACGCTGCTCCATTTCTTAAAATTCTTCTCTCTTTAATCCCTGTTCTCGTTGTTATCCACTCATCAGAAGTATCAACAAACTTCGATAAATCTTCATTTGTTACAACTTCGTCAGGCACATAACCATGGATACTTGTTATAGCTGCAGTAATTTTGCTCATTATTTATTGAATGCTTCGTTAATTTTCAATGCTAATCCAGACTTGGCAACTTCGTAAGCATGCTTAATCATATTCTTCACAGCAATATCGTTTGAAATACCGTGACCGATGATTACATTACCCTTGACACCAAGAATTGGAGTACCACCATAATTTTCATAGTTGAAACGACTGAAGTACTCATCATCTTTCATCATTCCGCGTTTGCGAAGTAAAGCATACATTCCTTCGGCCTGTTTCAATACAATATTCCCTGTAAAACCGTCACAAACTACAACATCAGCTTTTCCTGTAAAAAGATCTCTCCCTTCAACATTTCCGATGAAATTTAGTTCGTCTGATTCTGCAAGCATTTTATGAGTAGCTACCGTCATCAAATTTCCTTTCGTTTCTTCCTCGCCAATACTCAACAAGGCTACTCTTGGATTTTCGATACCGTAAACATGTTTAGAGTATAATGAACCTACAACTGCAAACTGATATAAAACATCAGGTTTACAATCTGCATTTGCTCCAACATCTAGTAGGATTGATTGTGTTCCATCAATTGATGGTAAAACTGAAGTAATACAAGGACGAATAATTCCTGGAATTGTATTCACCTTGTAAATTGCCCCAATCAGCATTGCACCTGTATTACCAGTGCTGGCAAACACATCTAATTCTTTATTTGCTAATAAATCAAATCCGACTGCAATACTGCTATTTGGCTTTTGAGGGATTGCTCTCGTAGGATGATCGTGCATTGTAATAACATCTGGTGCATGTACAATTTCAAAATCATCCGGATTCGCGCCCAATAAAGAAAGGCCACTAAAGATCTGGTCTTTGTCGCCTATTAAAACTAGCGTTACATCTGACGGAAGTTCATTTTTAGCAAGGACTGCCCCAGACAAGTTTGCGTCTGGAGCAAAATCGCCGCCTAAAATATCTATTCCTACCTTCATAAAGAAGTGAAATTAAACAGTAAATTAAACTGCTACTTCTTTTTCTGCAACAACTTTTCCTTTGTAATACAATTTTCCTTCATGCCAAAACGCATGGTGGAACAAATGTGGCTGCCCTGTTGTCGGACATGTTGCGATGTTGTTAGCAACTGCTTTGAAGTGTGTTCTTCTCTTGTCTCTTCTTGTTGTAGAAACTCTACGTTTAGGATGTGCCATTTTACTTTATTTATATAAATTTTTAATTCAAATTTTTCAATACCGACCAACGTGGATCAATGTCCCCATCCGGATCAGAATCGTCATCTCCTTGCTCTTCTCCCCAATTTTCATCGTCGTCGAAATCTTCATCATCGCACGCTTCATCCCAATCCTCGTCATCCCACTCATCATCTTCTGGATTAAGCAAATACTGATTCAACGCCTCAACCATTTCTTCATTACACTCCCCCTCTTCGTGAATCATACGAATTGGCAAAGAAACTGTAATCAACTCATAAATATGAGGTGCAATATCCAATTCAAACGATTCAGGAGGAAGTACGATCAATGTTTCATCATCCGATTCCTCACTGCCTAACTTAAAAATGAGTTGAAATGAACCCTCAACAGGAACATTCAACGGATCATTGCAACGATCACATGTTGTAGATACTTCTCCTTTACACGAGAAATTACCTATCATCATGGTTTCTTTTTTTTCAAGTACCAAATCTACATGAACGTTTCCGCTATGTACAATTGAATACTCAAAACCTTCAAAGAACGTATCTGAAACTTCAAACTCAAATGTGTGACTTCCGATTTTCAATCCAATAAAAGGAATCACAAATTCACGTCTATTTTTCAACACTTTAATAAAAATTGGACGGCAAATGTAATCATTTAAAGTTAGAATTCATTATTTCAGGACTCTTTTTTTCTGATTTTGATAAAATTCAGTTTAAATTTTGATTGAAATGAATCAATTCATCAACGTTGCACATCTCCCATAAACCTCTATTCATTTCAAGCTCTTCTTGAGTAAATTCTCCTGTAATAATCCATTCACCTGACCAAATGTCTTGTGTTGCATTATAATTCCCTATAAAAATCACTTCATGTCCCTCTTCCAAAAGATCTAACTCCACCTCTTCCCCATTCACATCATCGTATAAAAAAGGATATTTGAAAACAAAAGATATTTGATTGTCTGAAATCTGACCTATTACCTCTCCAAATACATTCACAAATTGAGCTAATTCAGAATCTAAGAACCTGCCTGTAAAAGTTCCATCTATCATTTGAACACGCATGGAGAATTCAAATTGTTCTGCGGAATCAGATGATCCGTACTGAAACTTACCTAACCAATTTTGTTGCACTTGAAATCATTTTACACATAATCTGCCATGTCATCTTCTACTTTTCTAAAATAGAACAAACTTGACACAAATAAAACCAATACCATGATCATTGAAATCCAAAACATACCATCTGGTGCTTGACCGCCATACAAAGACCAACGAAAGCCTTGAATAACTCCAGCCATTGGATTCAAAAAGTACAACATCGAAGCCCACTTAGGCAAAAATTGCGTCGCAAATTCAGCTGGATAAGCTACAGGAGTGATATACAACCCAATTTGCACAATAAACGGAACTACATGTTGAAAATCACGATACCTTACAGTTAATGCGCTCAACCATATCCCTGCCCCCAACGCAGCTAACATCCCTACAAACAAAAACAAAGGTGCCAACCAAACTGTCGGTTCAGGCTTCACTCCGTAATAAACCATCAAAACAATTAAAATCAAAGCTGTGATAGCAAAATCAATCAATCCTACAACAGCTTTCGACAATGGAATAATTAACCGTGGAAAGTATATCTTCTTCACCATACCTTGATTCGCTATGATTGAATTACCCGAATTTGTTAAAACGTACGAGAAGTAAGTCCAAATACTCATTCCTGTAACAGTATAAAGTAAATGAGGAACGGGAGTTTCAACTCCAACAAACTTCCCAAAAACCATCGACAAAATAAGAATTGTTACAACCGGTTGAATAAATGCCCAAAGTAATCCAACTGTCGTTTGTGCATATCGCACCTTAAAATCTCTCCACGATAGCGTTAGAAACAAATCTTTATACCTGAAGAGCTCCCGAAAATTAGGTACAATGGAGCGTTTGTTAGATTTTATAACTGTCTTTTGCATGCTTAGGGTTATTCGAGCGACAAAGGTATAAAATCTAATCAAAGCATTATCTTAATCAGTAACAACTTTACATAATTCCTAAAAGTTTTTATACATTTTTTGAGAATCTTTCTCCATATCTCGGTTTACCATTAACTTTGCAGAAACAAAACTTTACAAAAACTATGGCACTTAAAAAAAGTTCAGTTTTATACAGTGTGGTAAAATTCAAATGCCCACAATGCCATGAAGGAGATTTCTTTGTATCACATCCTTATGACCTAAAAAACATTGGAAAAGTAAACCACCACTGCTCTGAATGTGGTTTAAAATTCGCTAAAGAACCTGGTTTCTACTTCGGAGCAATGTACGTTTCTTACGGATTCGGGGTTGCTCTTTTCGTAGCAATCGTCGTTTTATACTGGCTTATTTTCCAACGTATAGATGTATGGATTCTATTAGGAATTATGGCGGTTGCATCAATACTTGTGACACCTCTATCTCATGCCTTATCGAAAATTATCTGGGCTAAGATCTTTATTAGATATAGAGGTCAAGAAGCAATTGACGAGTATAAGAACGCTCAAAAAGTAGAAGCTGTTAAGTAAAACTTAAGAAGTTTTCAATAAGTTGTAATCCATCGGGTGTCATGATGGATTCAGGATGGAACTGAACACCGAAGATCTGTTTGGTTTTATGCCTCAATGACATGATGACGCCCTTTTCTGACTTACTTGTAACCGCTAAACAAGCAGGAATACTTTCCTCATCTACACACCAACTGTGATACAATCCAACTGGAAATTGAGCTGGTAGATTTTTAAACAAAATATCTTGCTGATTCAACACATTCACTTCAACTTGCTTTCCATGCATTACTTGTGGCTGATTAATTAGTTTTCCTCCAAAAAATTCAGCAATCCCCTGCAT
>DATGOZ010000230.1:0-2948 GCA_035305395.1 Taishania sp.
AGAATCCACACAATTTGATTCTTTTCAATCAATCTTTTCAAAACTGTAAGAAACAAAACCCTAACACTCGATCGATAATCTCCGCTCTTTTTAAAATCATTCAACCAAGAGTGCAACTTTGCGTCTTCCAAATCTACAGGATTGAAGTCTGATTCAAATTCAACATTGATTGCTGTATCTCTTGGTTGCATGCGGCTGATGAACAAATAAATCAGATAGAGAATCGCGATAATAACAATGATGATTAACAAAGTACGCCACATTTCCCACGTTCCAAACGACGGGAAATCAATATCAGGCAAATCAATATCGGGGAGTATATCGAAATCTGGGAATTCAACCTTTGGAAATTCAGGAGGATTCGGAGGAACAACCTCACTATTGGGTTTCTTTAACACCCCACTACCATGCCTCTCTCCATAGCGAACTTGTCGGTCATGTGATAGTTCTTCAGGAGTTAATTGTAATTCATCCTGAAAACCATCTGGTTTATCAGCGTACACAAAACCCTGATCTAATGCTGAAGGATATCCAGAATAGTAATCTCCAATTTGCTTATTTTGCTTCGACTTTTTATAGATATTCGACTCCTTTTGCACATCAAAATACCTCTCTGCTTCACTTTTCTGTGCACTGAGTATAAAAGGGAAAATGAATATAAAAAGATACAGCAGCCTCATTCGGTATATTTTTTTCGATTACCAAAATGGATATAGTCGTTCTTCAACCCTATAGCGGTTTCCTTTTCTATATCATTAATAGCCATAAAACTCATCATAATAACATAGAAAGGTAATGCTAGAAATATAAACAACACATAGACAAATTGTCTAACTATATTGGAAACAAACGTGTAATCCTCCGTAAAGAAAATTAAAATTCGCTCTAAGAAATCACACAATAAATCGAGCAAATCTCTCATAAGTGGTGGACTATAAGACGAGTATTCCATACTTGTAAACGCAGCTATTGGTTGCGCGAACAAAAAGGTTAAAACAGTAAAAAAGATAATCAACACCAACGTATATCCATAATTTCGGAAACCTGCTTTATAACTTGTTCCAGTATCACCTAAATCATTTAATAAGTTAAAACTCGGAGTTGTTGCAAACAACGGAATCAAAAAAAAGATTATAAACTTGAACTCAATTGGAATAAAAAAGAATAACCAAAAAGTTGCTCCTACCATCCAATAAGTGCTTCTAAACTTTTGTCGCAAGAACAACCAAAAACTTGAATTCACCCACCCTTGAGGATAAGTTGTACGAATCGACCAAGCGACACAGATAAAGACATAAGTAAATACAAGTGACCACAACAAACCAATTAAATAATCTGAAAGTGCTGTCCTTCCGTATCCAAAAATGATCTGTGTTTGTACATACCAATCGAACCAATGTTTAGTCACCATCTTATCAAGATGCACTTCAGATTGTATATACGTCGCAACCAAAAAAGCTGGCACAACTATCAACATAATCTTTGCAAAGCTCGATTTCAGAATTGAAAAATAGCTACCCACTGAAGATCGAATGACCTCCATAATTGACCTGATTTTAAACAGTTCAATTGGATTTGTTGGTGATGGAGCAACGTATTCATCTTCTTTCAAGTATTCTGGATATTTACGGGCAACATAGATTGGCAAAAAGATATAGTAAAGTGCAATCAATGCAAAACAAAGCATGATAAAAAACCACTTTGTCAAATCAGAAAAAAGTAAATAGTTGCGCGTAATATAACTTTCAATGAATCCAGCCAAAATGATAAATGGAACGAGAGAAAGTAAAATCTTCAATCCCCGAATTGTCGACAGACGAAGTGCGACTAATCTAGAATAACCTTTTGGAAATAGGAAACCACTTCCTGCTGTTATTCCTGCTCCTGCAGCCAAAACAATCGCAGAAATTTCAAAAGCCCCATGTATCCAAATCCCCAAGAAAGAGGTTACCAACAATCCTTTAGTATAAAAAAAGTACTGAAAAGCACCTAACATTGTTCCATTGTAGAACAAAAAGATATGTGTTCCAATTGTTAAAAATAATCCCCAAAAAAAAGTCAGAAATGCGACTTTTAAATTATTGAGGGTAATTGTAATAAACATTGCTCCTTGCTCTTCCATCTCATAAACAGCCAATGGATTACCTCTTGCAATATTATCCAAAGTCATGTCAACATAGTAGTCACCTAGTACGATGCGTGGAAAATCAGGATTGAAATGAGTTGTTATAATTCCAATTGTCAGATAAACAAGAAATGCGATAAGCGAGAAAAGTAACGTTTTTCGAGCCTTATAAATTTCAATTGGCAACGATATCATGATACGTTTCAGAACTTTTCTCCACGTCTCATCACGATGTTTATGGACATCTAAGAATACTTTTTGAACCAATTGATTGAGGTACACACGAACCGACCTTCTGTTATAGAAAGTTTGGCTATATCCCAAATCTTCGATAAGATCAATGTAGTTTTCACTTAATTTTCTAGGATCTCTATTCGCAGATTCGTATTCAGTCTCAAATTGGGACCACTTATCTTTTTTCTCGTTTATGAATTGATTTTCCCTCACAATTTAATGTTCTCAAGAACATAAATATAGTGAAGTGATTTAGAAATAAATACACCTTTTGAAAAATATTTCTACTGTAACTATCAATTCATTAAAATGAAGTAACCAATAAGTACACCAAACCTGCAACGATTGCTGAAATTGGAATTGTCAATATCCAAGCCCAAAGTAATTTTACAGTTACCCCCCAACGAACAGCTGAAGTACGCTTTGTGATACCAACACCGATGATAGAACCTGTAATTGTATGTGTTGTAGAAACTGGAATTCCGAGATGTTCAGCAATATACAAAGTTAAAGCCCCTGCCGTTTCTGCACTTACTCCTTCAAGTGAAGTCACTTTCGTAATTTTAGACCCCATCGTTTTCACGATTTT
>DATGOZ010000231.1:0-7157 GCA_035305395.1 Taishania sp.
TATACAAACCACTTTCTTTCTTAAAAATAGTCGCTTTTTGTAAAGGTTGTCGGTAACGAATGCGTACAAGACATTCCAATTGTTCACCATTGTTTAACGTATAGCGATTATTAAGATAATTGATATCTTCATTTTTAATAAACAAAGCTGCTCTATTGAGACCTGGATGTGTTTCTTCTTGACCAGTATATACTGTATTTGTTTTGGTATCTATTCCGATTACAAATGAAGGATTGGGTCTACCTCCGATGTGTAATCCTTTTCTTTGACCAATTGTATAGTAGTGAGCTCCAATATGTTCGTGTACTTTTATTCCATCACCTTCTGTATATACAAATGGCTTAACAAGTTCCTCTAAATTTGCTGCTGTTTTTTCGAGTGCATGGTATTTTTTGAATTGCTCCATGTCTGTTGGAATTTCAATGATATTCCCAGTTTTAGAAGTCAATTGCTGTTGTAAGAATGTAGGTAAGCTAATCTTTCCAACAAAGCACAATCCTTGAGAATCTTTTTTCTCTGCGGTAACCAAGCCTAGTTCACTAGCAATTTCTCTTACCTGTGGTTTGAGAAGTTCTCCAATTGGAAATAATGCTTTTGCTAATTGTTCTTGATTTAATTGACAAAGGAAGTAAGATTGATCTTTATTCGGATCTTTTCCTGCTAATAAACCAAAAGTTCCATCTTCATGCTCAATTTTTCGGCAGTAATGACCTGTTGCAACGTAATCAGCCCCTAAATCCATCGCAGCTTTCATGAAGACATCAAACTTAATTTCACGATTGCATAATACATCCGGATTTGGTGTGCGACCAGCTTTATATTCAGCAAACATATAATCGACAATTCGCTCTTTATATTCCTTGCTTAAGTCGATAACTTGAAAAGGAATTCCTAATTGTTGAGCTATCAATAGTGCATCATTCGAGTCATCAATCCACGGACATTCATCGGACAAGGTAACAGACTCGTCATGCCAATTACGCATAAACATTCCAATAACTTCGTATCCTTGCTGAATGAGTAGATGTGCTGCAACACTTGAATCAACACCTCCTGATAAACCAACTACAACTCTTTTCATGATGCAAAATTACGCTTTTTTACGGATCAATGAATGTGTTTTAAAATCACTTTGTTAAATAATCGTCATTTTATTTCTAGTTCTAATTTTTTTCGTACATTCATTATCCTAAACTAGAAATGTATGAAACTAATTTTACTCTCGTTGGTATGTTTTTTAACATTCCAACTCTTCTCTCAAGTAACTTATTCCAAAGTAAAAGTTTACGCTGATTATGATAAAATGGCTCAACTAAATGAGCAAGGTGTGGCGCTCGATCGTGGAATAAGAAAAGTTGGTGAATACATTATCACAGATTTGTCACAAGACGATATACAAAAATTGCAAGCGTTAAATTGTCATTATGAAATCTTGATTCAAGATGTTGCTAAATTTTATGCATCTGAACAGAATCAAAATATCGTGTCAAAAAATACGGGATGTAGTGAATCAGGGTCGAGCAATTCTGGAATTCAGGTACCATCTAATTTTAATGTTCCAACTACGTATGGAGGTTATTACAAGTACAATGAAATGTTGGTAGAGTTGGACAAAATGGCTACACTATATCCACATTTGATTTCAACGAAAGAACCAATTTCTTCTTTTTTGACATGGGAAAATAGGCCAATTTATCATGTGAAAATTTCCAATAACCCAACAACAGATGATGGTGATCCGATGGTGTTATATACTGCTTTACACCATTCGCGTGAGCCGATGAGTCTATCACAAATGATTTTTTATATGTGGTACTTACTTGAAAATTATGACTCAAATCCAGAAGTGAAATTTTTAGTTGACAATACTCAAATGATATTTGTTCCTTGTGTAAATCCCGATGGATATATCCATAATGAGACGACAAATCCGAATGGAGGTGGAATGCATCGAAAAAATCGTAATCCTTCAATAGGTACAAATAATAAAGGAGTAGATATCAATCGTAATTATGGGTATGGTTGGGGTACTACAGGAGTAAGCACTAACCAGAATAATGATACTTATCCTGGAACTTCTGCTTTTTCTGAGCCAGAAACACAAGCTATGCGTTGGTTGGTCCAAAATTATCCTATCAGGGCCGCATTAAATGCACATACCTACGGAGATATGTTGTTATTCCCGATTGGTACAACAGCAAATGAGTATGCAGATCACCATGATTATTTTCAGATGATTGCGAATTATATGGTTCAGTATAATGGTTTTGAAGCATCTAAAAGTAGTGGTTTGTATCCAGCCTCTGGAGATTCAGATGATTACATGTATAAAGTAGATAATGGTGTGCTTCAAAAAGATACAGTTTTTGCAATGACGCCTGAGATTGGTGGAAGTTTTTGGCCAGCACGTGCTGAAATTATTCCAACTTGTCAAGAGATGTTGTTTGTAAATATGAGTTTGGCTCACATGGTACATAAAATGTATGTGACAAAAGAAAATTCACCATATCAAGTAGAAACATTGACGGGTAATTTCACTTATACGACACAAAAGCTAGGTAGAGAAAGTGGTGGCGCAACTATTTCTATAGAGCCATTGTTGAATATTCAAACAGTTGGAAATGGTGTTACTCACAATCTAGTTGCTATGCAATTTGAAAATGGTTCAATTTCCTACACCTTGAATCCAACAATACAAAATGGAGATACAATTCGATTTGTGTTAATCACGGATGATAGTGAATGGATTCAAAGAGATACAATCGTGAAAATTTATGGAACTGATAGTGGAATGGAAGTTGTTTTTTCTGATTCAGCAAATAATATCACAAACTGGTCTGGTAACTGGGCAACGACTTCATCAACTTTTTATTCAGCTCCTACGTGTTTTGCTGATTCACCGAGTGGAAATTATCAAAATAATACAACTAGAACATTTGCGTTGAACAATGTGATTGATTTGACTGATGTTGAAGATGCACAAATAACGTTTTATGCAAAGTGGGATATTGAAAAAGATTATGATTTCTGTCAGTTACAAGTTGCCGTTGATGGGACAAATTCGTGGGAAGGACAATGTGGTGTGTTTACTTCTGTCGCAACAAATACAGATGGAGTTCAACCAATTGATGAGCCTGTTTGGCATGGAACAAAAACTGATTGGGTACAAGAACGAATTAGTTTGACTGATTATATAGGACAGATTATAAAAATTCGATTTATACTGAAATCGGATGGAGGTGTCACGAAAGATGGTTTTTACTTTGATGATTTTGCTATAAGTACTAAAGTCGCAGAAGAAGAGGAACCAGGTAACGTGAATATAAATGAGGTAGAGATTATATCTCCATACAGATGTTACCCAAATCCTGCAAATGAATCTATAGTTTTTGATAATTTACAAGGTGTAAACCAAATTGAAATTTATGATTTAACAGGAAAACTAGTTTTAGAACATAAGGTGAGTGAGTCGTCATTTCAAATGAATACACAAATTCTGAGTAATGGAAGTTATATTGTTCATATCAAAGGAAATGTCGCGGCCTATTTAAAAATTAGCATTGTACATTAAGAAAAATATTGAGTCATTTCTTGTAGTAGGTATTTTATTTTGTATATTGATAATTAATGCTTTACTTTGTGCTTTCTACGATTCACTACATGAGAAATAGGTTGTTTTATTGCTTTTTTTGTATCAGTTGTTTTGTTATTGGACAAACAAACGTAACTGCTGTATACACAGATCATGCAGGATTAACTATTTCTAATTCAACAAGCCCGATGGTAATAAGTAATGTCGTTAATCAACATTTACTTGCGTTTAGAACAGGAACAACAATTTGGTCAACTGGAGTAAATAATACGCTTTTAACAGACAGTTCAGTCACGTTTACACCCCTACTTTTTTATGCGATGCCTGCAACAGTTGTAGGAACGAATCCTAATGCCGTGATTGGAGTTGGAAAATATTATGGGGGATTTGTTGGAACTAATGGATGTAATCCTGCTATTACCTTGCCTTTTGGGACGGATTTATCAAGTTATTTAACAGATGGAATAAATGGTTTAGACTTGTCAACTGCAATTTTTAATGTTGGAGGAACAGTAACCTATGTGGTATCAGATATTGATCCAACATCGATTGGTGATGGTATTCCTGATATCATCATTACACAAACAGGAGATGTTAGTAGTAGTTCAGATGAATTTAGTTTTTTAGATGAAAACGATTTAGTCGTTGGTCTCACTAAATCAGTTGTATTTAATAATGTGCCAGTAGTCATGAAACCTCATTGGAAATTTTATAGCCTAACAAGTGCTTGTGGAGCTTCAGGAGCAGGATCTCGTGACTTAAGGGTTTTGACGTTTGATTTTGCAGATTTAGGCATTACATCAAGTGATTATCATCTAATCAAAAAATTTAGACACAAGTTGTCTTCAAATACTGATATGGCTTTTGTTGCATATAACACGATTTCTGCAACGATTTTGCCAATTACATTGCTCAAATTTAGAGCAACATTAACAAATGTAAATCACGTTGAAATTGCATGGACAACTGCTACGCAGATAGATAATGATTACTTTACAATTGAGCGTAGTCAAAATGGAACTGAATGGGAGGTGATTAGACGTGTTGAAGGAGAAGGGAATTCTACAGAAGTATTGCATTATCAAGAGTATGATTACAATCCGCTGTTTGGAGTATCTTATTACAGATTGGGTCAAACAGATTTTAATGGAACAACAACCTATACGAATCCAGTTATCGTAAAACGAGAAAATAAGGGTGTGCAAGTGTTTCCAAATCCAGCTCAAGAATACATAACTATTGTTGGAGAAAATAACTTATCCTATCGTGTATTGAATCAAATTGGAATGGATGTTACGCATCAAACTGATGTGCTGGTGACAGGTACGAATTTTATTAAAATAAATATTCAAAATTTAGGTTCAGGATATTATCTCGTTCACTGTGATGAAAAAGTAGTTCCAATCGTTGTGAAGTAACAATCAGCAGATTTCTTCTTTCCTTGTTCGACTTCTTTTTTTATTTTTGTTAAAATTTATTGAAATGGCACAAAAACCGTCGATTCCAAAAGGAACAAGGGATTTCTTACCTTTTGAGGTAGCACAACGAAATTATATTTTTGACACAATTAAAGAGGTATATAAAAAATACGGATTTTCACCAATTGAAACTCCTTCATTTGAATTGTCATCAACACTTTTAGGAAAATATGGAGAAGAAGGTGATCGTTTGATTTTTAGAATTTTGAATTCTGGAGAGAAAATGAAAAAAGCCGATCTTCAAGCACTTGAGAGTGATAATTTGGCTCGTTTTGCAAATTCATTGGCCGAAAAAGCACTTCGCTACGATTTGACTGTGCCTTTTGCTCGATTTGTAGTGCAACATCAAAATGAATTATCCTTTCCATTTAAACGTTACCAAATCCAACCTGTTTGGAGAGCAGATAGACCACAACACGGACGTTATCAAGAATTCTTTCAATGCGATGCAGATGTTGTAGGTAGTGATTCGTTGATTTACGAGGTTGACTTTGTATGCATGTTTGATGAGGTGCTAACAAATCTTGGATTGCCAGATTTCAGTATCAAAATAAACAATCGTAAGATTCTGTCAGGTATTGCTGAAGTATGTGGTGAAGCTGAAAAGATTGTGAATATCACTGTTGCAATTGATAAGTTGGACAAAATTGGTGTAGATGGAGTTGTGAAGGAATTAAAAGAAAAAGGAGTTTCTGACGCTGCAATTGATAAAATCCAGCCTTTGTTCGGTATGCAAGGTTCAAATAGTGAAATCTTGGAACAAATGAAAACATATTTGTCAACTAGCAAAATGGGATTAGCTGGAATAGAAGAGTTAGAATTTGTCCTTAATCAAGTGAATGCATTGGAACTACAACGTGCAAAAATTGAGTTTGATGTTACATTAGCTAGAGGTTTAAATTATTATACTGGAGCAATTTTCGAAGTTAAAGCGAATGGTGTGCAGATGGGAAGTATTTGTGGGGGTGGACGCTACGACGATTTAACAGGATTATTTGGAATGAAAGGTATGTCAGGAGTTGGAATTTCTTTTGGAGCAGACCGCATCTACGACGTGATGAAAGAATTGAACTTGTTTCCAGCATCACTTTCGAAAGGTGTAAAAATGTTGTTCATCAACTTCGGAGAAAAAGAGCAAACTTATTGCATGAAATTAGCTCACTTATTACGCTCAAAAGGAATTTCATGCGATATTTATCCTTCCGCAGCAAAGCTTCAAAAGCAAATGAAGTATGCAAATGAAGTGAAAGCAGAGTATGTTGCGTTGATTGGTGAAAATGAAATGAATTCAGGTTTGATTACAATCAAGAATATGGAAACAGGTGAACAATCAAACCATCAAGTTAAAGAATTAGTGAAGGTATTACTATGAAAGAAGTATTGATAGATCGTAAATGGTTGCGATTAGAAGAAGTTGAAGCTATTTTGAATAGTCAAGCGCGACTCAAATTAGATGATGGAACAAAGCATGAAATTCAAAAATGTAGAGATTTTCTAGATAGGAAAGTAGGGAATTCTGACGACTTAATCTATGGTGTAAATACTGGATTTGGTTCGTTGTGCAACACAGCGATTTCAAAAGAAGACTTATCTACTTTGCAATCTAACTTAGTGCGATCACATGCGTGTGGAATGGGGGAACTTGTTCCTGTGGAAATTGTAAAACGCATGTTACTTCTAAAAATCATGGGGCTTTCGCATGGTAAATCAGGGGTTCAAGTTGAAACTGTAGAGCGCTTGATTTATTTTTATAATAATGAAATTTATCCAGTTGTGTACCAACAGGGAAGTTTAGGTGCGTCGGGAGATTTAGCTCCTTTGGCTCATCTTTGTTTACCGTTATTGGGTGAAGGCGAAGTGGTTTACAAAGGTATTAGAAGACCTACTTCTGAAGTGTATTTAGAATTGAATTTGAAACCAATCTCACTGCAATCCAAAGAAGGACTGGCTTTGTTGAATGGAACGCAATTTATGAGTTCTTTTGCTTCGTATGCAATTGAACATGCTTTTAAATTGTGGCGACAATTCAATTTAATTGGAGCAATGTCGTTGGAGGCTTATGATGGAAGAATAAATCCATTCCAAGA
>DATGOZ010000232.1:0-7567 GCA_035305395.1 Taishania sp.
ACTCACACTTTGCTTGCTTTCAGCTGTGTTCGTGAGATCGCTTCGCTAGTTGCATACTTTTTATCAAGAAAAAGTATAAAAAAAACTTTGGCTCAACTTTTCCCAAAGGTTGAAAATCATTATCTTTTAAGTAAACAATAGCAACAAAAAAGCCACCTCTTCGAGATGGCTTCATAGAAAAATATTTATACGAAATTAAATCTTCTTGACATTAACTGCATTTAAACCTTTTCTTCCCTCTTCAATATCAAAAGAAACTTCATCGTTCTCTGTGATTTTGTCATTTAACCCCGTTACGTGCACGAAGTACTCTTTTCCTGAATCTCCATCAACGATAAAACCAAAACCTTTTGTCTCATTGAAGAATTTTACGGTACCTTTATTCATTATTACTTTATTATATTTTGCATAAAGATACCATAATGGTGTAAACTACAATGAAAAATTGTGTTTTTTTAATTATTTGAGTCTAAATTAGTTTAATTGCGAACCAATCTCATTTCAACAATTGAATTTTTAAATCCAAATTTTTCACACAGAGGAGCCAAGCTTGAGTCACCTTTCAAATGTAAGGCAACATCACCTTTTGCGTGTCTCAATACTTGTTCAACCATCATTTTTGCGATTCCTTTGTTGCGAAATTTTTTGCTGACAGCGATGTAAACTAATACATTCTCAGCCATGTATCCCTGCATACCAGTTTGATTTACAATAGATACACCTACAATTTCATCGTGTACTTTCTTGACAATGACCAATCCTCCAAAAGACAATTTTTCTTTTGTTGAATACTCAATAGCACCTCGGATATTTTCCTTGTTAGACTCTAATCCATCTAAATGTTTACTTAAAAAGTCAACAATCTTGTACTTCTCAATTTCAGACGGGCGGTTAGTGGCATGGTATAGCAATGATTCCGTAATTAACCCTTCAGCTGTTTTCATATAGAAGTATTATTCGTTCATAAATAGCAAGACCTCATCAACGAATATGTAGCTAGATTCTACGACAATATACTGATTTATAGTGAAAAGTGGTGGAGTGTAGTGGGTTTATTTGTGATGATTGTATATAATGTGAGTTTTGTTGAATATTTACAGGTGTTTGTTGAATATTTATCTATAAAAACCCATTTCATCTATATATTTTAACACAGGAGGGGGCAGTAGATACTGTACATCCATACCATTTTTGATCGCATTTCGGATGAATGTTGATGAAATATTCATTACTGGAACATCTTTTAAGATGTTGATATGTTGGTGGTTAATGAATTTATACAAGCTGTTTTCCTTTGATGCTTGCTCTTGTGAACTTGTTGCTCTCGGGTATACGAAAATTTGATAGTTGTTTAACAGGTATTCGTAGTTATACCATTTATGTAATGTCTTTAGATTATCTTCTCCCATGATGATGGAAAATTGAAAATTGGGATATTTTTCTTCTAAAGCTACTAGAGTTTTGACGGTGTAACTAGGTTGTTGTAATCCAAATTCAATATCTGATGCTCTAAATTTTGGATTGTCCTCAATAGCTTCTTTTACTAATGCTAGTCGGTGATAGTCCTTGAGTAAGGTTTTTTTCTCTTTTAGTGGATTGTGAGGAGAAACTACAAACCAAATTTGTTCTAAATCGGAGTATTGAACAATGTGATTGGCAATAATGAGGTGACCAATATGAATCGGGTTGAATGATCCAAAATAGAGTCCTACTTTCATTTTGCAATGAATTCGTTAACAATTGCAAGAGCTTCGTTACATGCTGTTTCAAGATTGTCATTCAATAAGATCTTATCAAATTGATTGGCATATGCTAATTCGATTTTTGCTTTTGCCAATCGCGTTTGGATTTTTTCTTCTGTTTCAGTTGAACGAAATCTCAAGCGTGCTTCTAAATGCTCTTCTGATGGTGGTTGTACAAAAATCGCCAAGGCGTTATCGCCCAATTGTTTTTTGAGGTTTAGTCCACCAATTACATCTACGTCAAATAATACAACGTGTTCATTGTTCCAAATTCTTTCTAATTCAGAACGAAGTGTACCGTAAAAGTTATCCGCATAGACTTCTTCCCATTCTACAAATTCATTTGTTTCAATTTTTTGTTTGAATCCTTCCAGTCCAATGAAGTAATAATCTTTTCCATGTACTTCATTTGGTCTTGGATCCCTACTGCATGCAGAAATAGAGAATTCTAATTTATCGTTTCGTTTTAGTAAATTCTGAACAATGGTTGTTTTTCCCGCTCCAGATGGTGCAGAAAAAATGATACATTTCCCTGTTTTTTTTGGTTCAGACATTATAATGTGTTTAATACTTGTTCTTTGATTTTTTCTAAGTTGTCTTTCATGTCGACAACCAATTTTTGCATTTGAGCGTGATTACTCTTGCTTCCAAGTGTGTTGATTTCTCTACCAATTTCCTGTGTGATAAATCCTAATTTTTTACCAGCTCCAGGCGTTTTCATTGTTTGTAGGAAGTAATCTAAATGGTTGGCAAGTCTCATTTTTTCTTCAGAAATATCAAATTTTTCGATGTAGTAGATGAGTTCTTGTTCCAAACGATTCGCGTCGTAATCACCTTGTGCGATTTCTTCTAATCCTTTTTTGATACGTTCTTTAACTGTGTCGATACGTTCTTGTTCGTACTTCGGAATTTCAAGCAACAATGCTCTAATACTTTCAATGCGTTCGGTGAATTCCTTTTCCAATGCTATTCCTTCCTGACGACGGAATTCGCTTAATTTCGCACAAGCTTCTCCAATCAATTGCAAGATAAATTGCTTTTCTTGTTCAGAAAGTTCTTCTTTTTCGTTAACGAAAATATCAGGCATACGCATTAAAAGCGCTAAATAGTCAACAGATTGTTCACCAATTTTTTCGTTTAATGCTTTGAGATCTTTATAATAAGCTTGTGCTAGGTCTGTGTTAATCGAATATGATTTAACATCACCTGTGCTGTCAATATTGAGGGTAAGGTCAATTTTCCCGCGCTCCAAGGTGTCAGTGATTACTTTTCTGACTGTTGGTTCTAATTCGCGGTAATAATTGTGGATTCTCGTGTTGAGATCCAATCCTTTGCTATTGAGTGAACGAACTTCAATAGAAACTTTTTTCCCTTCAAATGCTCCGGTTACTCGACCAAAGCCTGTCATTGACATGAGCATAACTGCAATTTTTGTCAAATCTACAAATAATCGCCCTCTTTTGGGTAATTATTGATGGTTTATACTATAATTTAAGAAAAAATTAATTGTAGCTAAATGAAAAGAATAATGATTGTGAAGGTGAGTTTTTCAAATCTTCTCCTTTTCGGATGATATCCATCAATTGTGCAACTTCTATGATAGACAATGTACTTTTTGTTCCAAGTGAACGGTGCTCTTGTAATTTGTAAGTAGCTCTCTTTATTGTGTTATTAATCATACGGTTAATTTTTACAATTTATAGAGGCGTTTACGGATACTTTATCAACAGGTTACACTTTTTAAGAAAAAAATGTTAATAACTTTATTTTTGATTGTTGATTGAGAGGATAAAAAATAAGAAAACCCAGATAGAATCATACCTGGGCTTATATTGTTGTGTTTTTGTAGTTATGCTCTTTTTCCTGGAATTAACAGATTAATCAGGAATAAAATTGCAATTGCTCCAATCGCTCCAGTTAAAATGTAGCCCAAAGTTCCCTCTCCGAGACTTATATTTAACAATCCTAAGAGCCAATATCCTACGACTGCTCCGACAATTCCCACAATAATGTTTCCGATTATACCAAGGCCACTTCCTTTGTAAATTGTGCTACCTAGCCATCCAGCTACGGCACCAATGATTAACGTCCAAATGATTCCCATGTTTAGTTGTTTTTAGTTAGTAAAATTGAAATACGTATGTAATTTACTCAATTTTATATTTAAAGACAACTTTTTTAATGTGAAAAAACGTTATTTGTAGACCTTTTCTTTAGCTGCTTTGTTTTTGTTTGCTAATTGTCCACAGGCTGCATCGATGTCTTTACCGCGACTTCTTCTGATGTTGACAATCAATCCTTTGCTTTCTAAATAAGCTGCAAACTCATCTGTCTTTTTGGGGTCAGCACGCTGAAATTCACTATCATCAATTGGATTGTACTCGATGATATTGATTTTACAAGGCACGCAACGTGAGAAAGTAACTAATTCACGTGCATCTTCAATGCTGTCATTGAAATCTTTGAAGATGATGTATTCAAATGTGACGCGTGTCTCTGTTTTTTCATAGAAATATTGTAGCGCTTCAGCCAACGAATCCAGATTGTTTGAATCGTTAATTTCCATGATCTTGCTACGCTTTTCATCATTCGCAGCATGTAGTGAAAGCGCTAAGTTAAATTTTACTTGATCGTCACCTAGTTTTTTGATCATCTTGGCGATCCCTGCTGTTGAAACAGTAATTCTCCTAGGAGACATACCGAGTCCTTCTTTCGAAGTGATGATTTCTGTTGAACGTAACATGTTTTTATAGTTGAGCAAAGGTTCGCCCATACCCATGTAAACAATGTTTGTCAACGGTGTATTGTATCTTTGTTCAGCTTGATTTTTCAAATAAACTACTTGGTCAACAATTTCACCAGCAGTTAAATTTCGCATCAACTTCAATTTACCTGTCGCACAAAATGTACACGATAAGCTACAACCAACTTGCGATGAGATACATGCCGTCATGCGTGAAGATGTTGGAATCAATACGCCTTCAACAACTTTTCCATGTTCTATTTCAAACGCACATTTAATTGTTTTATCGGAAGAAATTTGTTGATCTTCTACCGAAATGCCATCGATGTAAAAGTGTTCGTTCAATGTTCTGCGCAATTCTTTGCTAAGACTCGACATTTCATCGAATGTATGAGCATTTTTATTCCACAACCATTCATAAACTTGTTTTGCGCGAAAAGCCTGTTGTCCAAAGCCGATAAGTTGGACTTTCAATTCCTCAAGTGTGAGATTGCGGATGTTGATTTTTTCTGTACTCATAATATTTTGCAAAGATAGTACTTTTTTAAGTGGATTGTTTTTCGAGAATATAGCCTAATTTTGTTAAATGAAACAAGTTTGTGTATTGGGTGCTGGTTGGCTTGGGTTGGATTTTGTGAAAAATCTTAATCTGAATGAGTTGTTTCAGGTTTATTATACTAAACGAACTGCAACAGACTTGCTGTCCAATGCGGTTTTTGAATCCTTTGAGGTTGGACAACAACTGCCCGAATTTGTGAATAAGCAACTCGATTTTCTCTTTTTGACTATCTCTCCTGGACAAGTTGATTTTGCGGAACTTTCAATGATGCTTGGTCAACTTAAAGTATGTTTAAGTGATGAATGTACACTTATTTTTACTTCGACAATTGGCGTGTATCAAGATGTTGATGAGGTAGTAACAGAAGAATCAAACTACTTGAAATTGGATTCAAAACATGTGATGTTTGAATATGAATTACAAAAGCTGTTTTCATCACAATTAATCATCCTTCGATTAGGTGGATTGATTGATTCAAAACGTCATCCAGTTTATTATTTATCGAAAAAAAAGGAAGTTGAAAACGGTCAACATCCGATTAACTTGGTTCACAAGGATGAGATTCTCAATTTCTTCGATTGTATTTTGAATGAGAATGTACCTTTTGGAATCTATAATTTAGTAAATCCTTCTCATCCGTGTAAAGAGCAATATTATTCTGATTGCGCAAAACAATTAGGATTACCGATTCCAATTTTTCTGAAAGGCTCAACGCAAGGAAAAATCGTTGATTCTCAAAAAAGTATGCAAATCGAAGGATTTTCTTATAAAAGCAAAATTTAGTTAAAGTAAAATCTTGAAATTTTTACTTGTATTGCTCTGAGTTAGCGTAACGAAATACATGCCCTTTGGCAAACTTACTACATTATAAAATGCGTTTTGATTTTCTTCTTTTTCGACAGAAGCAATTAATTGTCCTTGCGTATTTCTGATTTCCATCGTTCCTGACCAATTGCCTGTTGCAAAGATACTTTTGTCGTATTCAGCAAATCCAATTTTCATTTCATCGAGTAGCAACTCATCAATTCCGACAGTTGAACCAGTACCGAAATTAAACGAAGCTATCACAGGGTAGTGGTCTGAGGTGTTATTTGTAAAACCACTGATGTAACTTGTCAACATGTTCAATACCTTTGTGGAATTTGGGACGTAGTATGCTGCCATTGGTCCATTTGCTAAAATGTGATCAATGAACGAACCGCTGTATGATGAATAAGATGTTCCACCAGCTGCACTCAATGCACGTGTTGCAAAGAAGTAATCTTCATCATCCAAGAAATTTTTGAATGGTGATTCTAAATTGTTATAGATTGAGCGATCAAGATCGTCGTTCCAGTCGCCACAAACAATGGTTTTATAGTTTGAACGATTTGGATCTAAGTAATTGTTTTTTAGATAAGTAGAAGCTTGCTGTCTGCGAACATAAGACTCTTCGTCAGAAAATGCTTTAAGGTGAATGACCAAAACATAGATAGTATCAACCGGAAGTGGGGCTTTTGTGATCAATCCAACTTCTAATGGTGGTCGACTTGCAAATGCAGTGCTAAAAGTTGACCCAGTTAACACATGACTGTAAGTGAAGACTTCAAATAAATCTTTTTTATATAAGATTGCTGTCTTTTGGGTTTGATTATACGAAGCCAATATTCCACCATACTGAGGAAGTTCATCTAATAAACGATCCCATGTTGCTAAATCCGACATTTCTTCTACTCCCCAGATATCGATGTCGGTATTGTTTAATACTTTTTTGATGTTGTTGAATTGCGTTGATTCATTTGTCGGTCCGTTTACAGTACTTCCAAACCATTCCAAATTCCACGTACCAACTTCCAATTTATCTGCTGTACCAAACGAAGGGATTGTTTGAGAAAAGGTAGCTTGGATTGTTGTTGCGATTAATACAGCTACAATCCACAAAGATTTTAATTTGTTTGTCATCATTTCAATCTGTTTTGCAAAAATAAGCAATTGGTGGGAGTTATTCAAAAAAACAAACGGAGTCACCAATGGCAACTCCGTTCGCATGTTATTTTATAACTGATTATAGTTCAAACTTGATTCCTTGAGCCAATGGTAAGCTGTCAGAATAGTTGATTGTGTTAGTCTGACGACGCATGTAAACTTTCCACGCATCAGATCCTGACTCACGTCCACCACCTGTTTCTTTTTCACCACCAAAAGCACCACCGATTTCAGCTCCTGAAGTACCGATGTTTACGTTTGCGATACCACAGTCAGATCCTGCGTGTGATAAGAACGCTTCTGCTTCTTTTAAGTTGTTTGTCATAATTGCTGAAGACAATCCTTGAGGTACGCCATTTTGCAAAGCAATCGCATTTTCAACACCTCCTTTGTACTTAATTAAATACAAAATTGGAGCGAATGTTTCTTCTTGAACAACCTTGAAGTGATTTTGAGCTTCTACGATTGCAGGTTTTACATAAGTACCAGTTTCGTATCCTGCTCCAGTCAATACACCACCTTCAACAATGATGTTACCACCTTCAGCTTTAGCTTTTT
>DATGOZ010000233.1:0-5702 GCA_035305395.1 Taishania sp.
ACTGGAATCTGTCTTCCCTCCGCACCTTGCTGATACACTTGCGTAATCTCTGTAATTGTTGATGGGTGACCTTGGATAGCTGTACGCTGTAAATAATGCATGATACCACGTTTTCCACCCATTTCTTCACCACCACCGGCACGACCTGGTCCACCGTGAACCAACATAGGCATTGGAGAACCGTGACCTGTACTTTCTTTTGCACAACGCTCATTGAGCACCAAAATACGACCGTGCATACACGCTGCACCAACGACATATTCACGCGCTTCTTTGTCGCATGGAGTTACGATAGAAGAAACCAAAGATCCTTTACCCATTTTTGCTAATTCGATAGCGTCCTCCATTTCTTTGTAAGGCATGATAGTCGAAACTGGTCCAAATGCTTCGATATTGTGAACATCTGTATTTTTAAATGGATCATCGTTTCTAAACAAGATTGGCGAGAAGAAAGAACCTTTTTCTTTATCTGCTCCAACTACGTTGAAATTATCTAAATCACCAAAAACGATGTTTTGTGTTCTTGCTAACGCTTCAACACTTTCACGTACTGCAGCAACTTGTCCTTTAGAAGCCAATGCCCCCATACGTACACCTTCAGCTGATGGATCTCCAATTACAACTGTAGATAAACGTGCAGCAATTGCTTTTTGAGCATCTTCAACCAAATTTTCAGGAACGAAAATACGACGAACTGCAGTACATTTTTGTCCCGCTTTTGTTGTAATCTCACGAACTGCTTCTTTCACAAATAAGTCAAATTCTGCCGTATTTGGAGTTGCTTGTTTTCCTAAAATAATTGCGTTCAATGAATCTGCTTCCAAGTTGAATGGTACATTTTCACGCGTGATTACTGGATTTGATTTCAATTTCAATCCCGTATCAGCTGAACCTGTAAACGTAACAACATCTGAAGTTTGCACGTGATCAATCAACTCACGCGCAGATCCTAAAATCAACTGCAAAGACCCTTCAGGCAATATTTTTGAAGCAATGATGTCTTCAACAACAACTTGTGTCAAGAAAGCAGTAACACTTGAAGGTTTAACTACCGCAGGAACACCAGCCATTAAGTTCACTGCAATTTTTTCCAACATCCCCCAAACAGGGAAGTTAAAAGCATTCACATGAACAGCAACACCTTGTTTTGGAACCATAATGTGGTGTCCGATAAACGTACCATTTTTAGATAAGTTCACCGCATTTCCATCAACATAATAAGGTAAATCTGGAAATTGTCTTCTCAAAGATGCATTAGCGAATAAGTTCCCTATTCCCCCTTCAATATCCACCCATGAATCGATGCGTGTTGCACCTGTCCAAGCACTTACTTGATAGTATTTTTCTTTACGCTCCAAAAGGTACAACGCCAAAGCTTTTAGCATACGGCCACGCTCTTGGAACGTCATTTTTCTCAAGACCTTTCCTCCTTCTTTACGTCCGTAAGCTAAGATGTCAGCATAATCAAACCCCTTACTTGATAAATCTCCGATGTGTTCACCAGTAATGGCGTTAAACATACTCGTTTCTACCCCTTCACCGTCGATCCATTGACCGAGCGCATAACTTTTATAGCGTTGCATGTATTTAGTAATTTTAGTTTTCTGGGTTTAAAGATAATTGTTTTGGCTGAAACTAAAGATAAAGAGATGCTTTGAAATTCAATTGTGTAAAAAAGGCTGAAAATATTAATAAATCATGTGCTCTAAATTTCTGAAAATGGATAATTAGAATTAGTTTTGTGACGTAAAATATTCCCATTAAAACCGATTTAGTCAATTATGGATAATAACGAATTGAAGCGCATCGCTTCACAGGTACGCAGAGACATTGTACGAATGGTAGCAGCAGTAAGCTCAGGACACCCAGGAGGATCTTTAGGATGTGCCGACTTTTTCACACTAATGTACTTTGAAGTGTTAAAACACAATCCATCAAATTTCTCAATGGATGGAAAAAATGAAGATCTTTTCTTCTTGTCAAATGGTCACATCAGTCCAGTTTGGTACAGTGTATTAGCAAGAAGTGGTTATTTTCCAGTAAGTGAATTGAGTACTTTCCGCAAAATTTCATCTCGTTTGCAAGGTCACCCTTCTCCAGCAAAAGGATTGGAAGGAATTCGCATGGCATCTGGTTCGTTAGGTCAAGGTTTATCAAATGCAATCGGTGCAGCTCAAACAAAAAAATTAAACGGTGATGATTCAATCGTTTATTGCTTACATGGTGATGGTGAATTACAAGAAGGTCAAATATGGGAAGCAGCGATGTATGCCCCAGCTCATAAAGTTGATAATCTAATTGCAACAATTGATTACAACGGTCGCCAAATCGATGGAGATGTTGATGATGTATTGAGTCTAGGTGACTTAAAAGGGAAATGGCAAGCTTTTGGTTGGGATGTCCTTGAAATGAATGGTCACGACTTCGAAGATATGCGTAAAGTGTTAGGAGAAGCAAAAGCTAAAACAGGAAATGGAAAACCAATTGTTATTTTGATGAAAACTGAAATGGGTCAGGGAGTTGACTACATGATGGGAACTCACAAATGGCATGGAAGTGCTCCAAATGCTGAGCAATTAGCTAGCGCATTGAATCAGTTGGAGGAAACATTAGGAGATTATTAATTGGTGAGAAAGTTTGCATTCATACTTTGCTTGTTGTTGGCTAACACGTTGTTTGGTCAGGAACAACTGACGCGTATCTTGTTTATTTTGGATGCGTCGAATAGTATGAATGGAAGTTGGGGAACCAAAACGCGCATAGATGCAGCTAAAGAATTGCTTGCAAAATCGGTTACAGAACTAGAAGGTGTAGCAAATCTCGAAGTTGGTCTACGTGTTTATGGACACCAATCTGAAATCACAGCAACTTTTCAAGATTGCAACGACACGAAGTTGGAGGTTCCTTTTGGAAAAAATAATCATGCACAAATCAAAAGCAGAATCAAAACAATTCAGGCAAAAGGTACAACACCAATTGCGCGTTCATTAGAGGCTGCTGCTGGAGATTTCCCCGATGCGAAATCACGCAATGTCATTATTCTCATCACTGATGGCTTGGAAGCTTGTGACAACGATCCATGTGTCATTGCTAAAAAACTAAAAGACAAAGGTGTTAATGTAAAACCGTTTGTAATTGGTGTTGGAATGGATCTTTCATATTTGGAAAAATTCCGTTGCATCGGAGAGTATGCTGATGCTGAAACTCCAGAAAGCTTTGAGAAAGTGCTCAACAATGTTGTTAATAAGGCATTGGTCAACACAACTGTTCAAATCAATTTGAATAACATTTCCAAAGAACCAAAAGAAACAAATGTTACGTTGTTTTTATACAAAGCTGGAACGAAAGAATTGAAATACACGTTCACACACACGTTGAACGACAGGAATCTCCCTGACACCGTGGTAATGGATCCTGCGATAGAATATGATATGGTTGTGAATACACTACCACGTCGCGAATTGAAAGGAATCAAATTGAAACGCAATACACACAACATCATTTCAATTGACGTTCCACAAGGTTTCATCCAAACACGTGTCGTGAATGGCACAAAAAATTACATTGTTCCCACTCGCGTTATGGAACATGGTTCGCATGCAACACTTAACGTACAACAAAATGGTGAAACAGATAAATACATCGTCGGTAAATACGATTTAGAAATATTGACTTTGCCTCGTATTTACATGTCAGTGGATGTAAACCAGAGTAGCACGACAAAAGTTGATATCGTTGCACCAGGATTGTTTGCTTACAAAGCGAGTAGTCCAATCACGGGACAAGTTTTTACAGTAAATGGTGATGGAACATTTACATGGGTTTGCAATTTGGACGAGCAGCCATCAGCTGGATCTTGGAATTTGCAACCCGGAAATTATAAAGTTGTATATCGCTTTAAAAAGATAAAAAGCACGATATACACAACAGAAAAAGAATTTAGAATTTATTCGAATAAAACAACCTCATTAAACTTTTAAAAGATGATTGAAATTGAAGTTTTAGGCAAAAAAGATACACGTTCAGGATTTGGTGAAGGTCTTGCTGAATTAGGAAGAACAAATCCAAATGTAGTGGCATTGTGTGCCGATTTGATTGGTTCATTGAAGATGGATGCTTTCAAAGCTGAAAATCCAGAACGTTTTTTCCAAGTTGGAATCGCTGAAGCAAACATGATCAGTATTGCCGCAGGGATGACAATTGGCGGAAAAATTCCTTTTACTGGTACGTTTGCAAACTTCTCAACTGGTCGCGTATATGACCAAATTCGTCAATCTGTTGCTTATTCGAATAAAAATGTGAAAATCGCTGCTTCACATGCAGGTTTAACATTGGGTGAGGACGGTGCAACACACCAAATTTTGGAAGATATCGGTATGATGAAAATGTTGCCGAACATGACAGTAATCGTACCTGCTGATTTCAATCAAACAAAACAAGCAACAATTGCATGTGCGCAACATGAAGGTCCAGTTTACTTACGTTTTGGAAGACCATCCGTTCCAATTTTTGTGAAAGAAGATGCGAAATTTGAAATCGGTAAAGCTGATACAATCATCGAAGGAACAGATGTTACTATCATCGCTTGTGGCCACATGGTTTGGAAATCCATCGAAGCTGCAAAAGAATTGGAAGCGCAAGGTATTTCGGCTGAAGTTATCAATATGCATACGATTAAACCTTTGGACGAGCAAGCTGTCTTAACCTCAGTTGCGAAGACAAAATGTGTTGTTACAGCAGAAGAACACATGTATCATGGTGGCTTGGGTGATTCTGTGGCACAATTATTGGCTAGAGTTAATCCAACACCGCAGGAATACGTTGCTGTAAACGATACGTTTGGTGAATCAGGTACGCCGGATGAATTAATGAAAAAGTACCACATTGATACTCCAGACGTTGTAGCTGCGGCATTGAAAGTATTAAAAAGAAAATAAAACCAAAGCATATTGAAGCACTCTGACAACGACATATTACAATTGGCAAGGCAGAGTGCTTCTTCTTACAACGAAGCCTTCACACTCATCGTGAAGCAATTTGGTCCTCGCCTATTTCCACAGATTAATCGTATCACCAAAAATCGTCAGTGGACAGAGGATTGTTTGCAAAACGTTTTCATCAAAGTTTTTCAAAATCTGAAAGATTTCCGGGGTGAATCGAGTATTTATTCTTGGTTGTATCGAATTGCCAATAATGAAGCACTAAATTACATCCAGAAAGAAAAAATTCGTTGGACTTCCGATTTAGGAGAAACAAGTATTGAAATCATTGCACAAGATTTTGGATTCAACCATGTTTCTACAGAAGTCATCGAGAAACACTTATTAGATGCCATTGCAACCTTGCCACAAAAACAAGCTGAAGTGTTTGAATTGAAATTCTTTCAAGATTTAAAATTCTCCGAAATTGCCGAAATAACTGGAGTTTCCGAAGGTGGATTAAAAGCCAATTACCACCATGCAGCAAAGAAAATTGAGGAATATTTGAGGAGTTGTATTCATTAATTTCAAAGTCTATTGAAATCATGCTCGATGGTCTGAATGACTCTTTTTTCAATGGCTAACTCACTCGCTCTTTCAGCAAACATGGGTATGGATGCTACCACCTCATCAATGATACGCGAAGGATTTTTAATTGTAAACTGCTCTGCGATTCGTAATAGGTCTTTCCGATCTATATCGACTCGTTTACCTCCTATGGAT
>DATGOZ010000234.1:0-5403 GCA_035305395.1 Taishania sp.
CCGTCTTCATCATCCAATAGTCCTGTGAAGATTTCATACGGACGACCATCAATTAAGCCAATGAATGCAATCCATTTTTCTTTGTTGTTTTGAAATCTTACCACATCAGCTTCCAATTCCGTTGGTCGAACGGTTGGGAAGGGGCTTTGTAAGGTATTCATTTCCAAAGTAGAATCGTGATTTGAGTGATTTTCCATTGCAAAATTAACTAGTGATTATTGTTTTGGTTATGTTTAATCTGGAAACAAATGTAATTTTAAAAACAATAATTAAAAAATTAAATTTTAAAAAGTTTACAACTTTAAACAATTAAACATTTGTAAAACAAATAAATATGATTTTTCAAACATAAAAAAGTTTACAAAAAAGTGTAAATTTGTATAAAAAAGTATTGGATTTGTGAACAAAAAGTGTTAAGATATTTTCTTAAAAATTGCGATAAATTTCAACTTTTTGATGTGTTTATCTTAGAGTTGAAACTTGAAGAAGAAAAGAGGAGGTGTATTGAATTGCTTTTTAATAGGGAATAATCACATTTGTTTTAAATAAATCCCTCTGAATTTTACTATTTTTGTGTGTTTAGAAAAAAAGTAAGTGTAGACAACATTTGTTATGAAATATAATCTTTCGGAAGTTACAGATTTAATACGAAATAGAAGGACAATTTATCCTGAGCAGTTTAGTAGTCGAAAAGTTCATAAAGAGCAGATTGAATTAATTATCAATAATGCATTGTGGGCGCCAACTCACGGAAATACACAGCCATGGAGATTTTCTGTTTTTACAGATGGTGGTTTGACCAAGTTGAGTGATTTTTTAGGTAAAACTTATTTGGAGGTGACCCCTAAGGAGTTACAAAATGATATGAAACTTGCAAAATTGGTTTCTCGACCGATGAAATCCTCTGTAGTTATTGCTGTTTCGATGGTGAAACAACCAGAAAGTAAAATTCAAGAAATTGAGGAAATTGAAGCTGTGGCTTGCGCCATTCAAAATATGTATTTGACTTGTACTGCATATGGTTTGGGAGGTTTCTGGGCTACTCCGAAGGTAATTTATTCAGAAAAAATGAATGAATTTTTGGGATTGAATACCGCAGATAAGTGTCTTGGATTGTTTTATATCGGTTATCCCGAAATCGAATGGCCAAAGGCGCATAGAAAACCGTTGGAATATGTAACGAAATGGATTACAGAGGAGAAATAAGATGCAGAGTGTAATTTCGGTTTTACCAGATCATATAGCGAATCAAATTGCAGCTGGAGAAGTGATTCAGCGACCAGCCTCTGTTGTGAAGGAATTGGTTGAAAACGCCATTGATGCTGGTGCTGAGAAAATTCAAGTGCATATCAAAGATGCGGGTAAGACGCTTATTCAAATCATTGATGATGGGAAGGGAATGAATGCGATGGATGCAGAATTATGCTTCTTGCGCCACGCTACGAGTAAAATTCATTCAGCTGACGATTTATTTGCTCTCAAAACAAAAGGTTTTAGAGGGGAGGCATTGGCAAGTATTGCAGCGATTGCGCATGTAACATTGCAAACACGTCAAAAGGAATCTGAAACGGGTACTTTGGTACAAGTGGAGGGAAGTCAAATTGTTGAAAAAACAGAAGTTGTTTGTAATGTAGGAACGAGTTTTGAAGTGAAAAACTTGTTTTTCAATGTGCCTGCACGTAGAAATTTCTTGAAGTCAAATGAAATTGAATTCAGACATATCAGAGATGAGTTTGAACGTATCGCTTTGGCACATCCTGATATTCATTTTATATTGTCGCACAATGGAACGGAGGTTTTCAACCTCAGAAGTGTGGTGTTGCGCAAACGTATTGTTGATATCATTGGGGATCGACAAAATGAACGCTTGGTTCCAATCCAGGAGGAGACTTCTATCGTAAAGATTGAAGGGTATGTTGTAAAGCCTGAATATGCGAAGAAGACGAGGGGTGAGCAGTTTTTGTTTGTCAATAATCGTTTTTTTAAAGACAATTATTTTAATCACGCAGTAAATAAAGCATTTGAAGGATTGATTCAACCAAAAACTTATCCAGGTTATTTCCTGTATTTTGAAATTGATCCGTCCAAGATTGATGTGAATGTGCATCCGACAAAAACGGAAATTAAGTTTGAAGAGGATAAGTTTATCTATTCAATTTTGGTAAGTTCAATTCGTCAAGCACTGGGGAAATATAACATTGCACCTTCTCTTGATTTTGAGCAAGAAAATAGTTTTGATTTGCCTTATGAAATGAAAAGTCAACCAGTAATTGCGCCGACAATTCAAGTAAATCCGAACTACAATCCGTTTCGTTCGACTTCTTCTAGTTCTTCTACTAAAAGTTCGTACGCAAGTGAAAATCGTTCAATTAATCAATTAGGGTTCGGAGAAAATAAGGCCACGCAACAAGATTGGGAGAATTTCTATAAGATTGACGAGGTAGAGGAGGAAGTTGAGGTACAACAAACGATTGAACACGATGTTGATGAGGTTGAAAAAGTGGATCAATATATCATCAAATCGCCTTTTGTTTTGTTCCCATCAAAAACTGGATTGATGCTTGTGCACTTCAAACGTGCGTTTGAGCGTATTGTGTACGATTCGATGATGAAGGAATTTATCATCAACCCAATTGCATCGCAGACAATGTTGTTTCCGTTTGAACGAGAAATATCCAAAGGGGAAGAAGTAATATGGAGTTCAAATAGTTCTTTATTAAGCCGTTTGGGGTTTCAGTCAGAAATAGCGAATGGTAATTTATTGCTTCATGCAATTCCAGCAGTTTTACAAGAAGAAACAATCAACGAGTGTCTTGATTCAATTTTCGAAAACATGGTTTATTCAGGAGTTGATAAAGGAGATATTGCTCATTTACTCATTTCGAACATTGCAATGAATGCTGGAAAAACGAAAAATATAACCACAAAGGCTGGTGTGGATCAATTGGTCGAATCTTTGTTCCAATGTGCTGAACATATGCACACACCAACTGGTAAAACAATTTTAAAAACGATGTCTTTGAGTGACATCCAACAACTATTTTAAGTATGCTGAATAATATTCCTGTAGTAACGAAAAACTTATTAATCATCAATGTGTTGGTATACATTGTGATGATGTTTGGTATTAGTGCTGGACACGACATGTTACCATTTTACTTGAGTACGCACTATTTTAATGCACCAACATTTGAGCCGTATCAGATTGTTACACATATGTTTACACATAGTCCAACGGATATATTTCATATTGTGTTTAATATGTTATTGTTAGTTATGTTTGGTTCTCACTTAGAACGAATTTGGGGACCAAAACGCTATTTTATCTTCTATTTTGCATGTGGAATTGGGGCATTAGTTTTGTATAACTCAATCGGAATGATTCAAATCCACCAATTGAAGCAAGCATTGATGGCAGAGGGATATAACATGGCTGTTGTAGATGAATATTTGTGGGGTGGACATGTAAAACAACTTCCGATTTTGACACCAAACAGTCAGGAGTTGTTTAATGCATATAGTGAAATGGTATTTAGTTCAATGGCTGGGGCATCAGGTGCAATTTTTGGATTATTAGCTGCTTTCGCAGTATTATTCCCAAATACACAATTGATGTTATTGTTTCCACCAATCCCAGTACGTGCGAAGTATTTGATTGGAGGATATATTGCATACGAAGTGTATAAGAGTTTCTCAGCTCCAACAGATAACATTGCGCATCTAGCTCACGTTGGAGGTGCAATAGTTGGAATTGTTTTGGTGTTAATCTGGAGGAAAATAGACCGTGTGAATTTTTATTAATTTACTGAAAATGATGACTGAAAAAGGAATTTTTTCCGACTTAGTTCGGACGTATAAATCAGGGAATATGACCGTGAAGTTGATCTTTATCAACTTGCTTTGTTTTGTTGCTATCGGATTGTTTGAAGTTCTCGGAAGAAATATATCTTCTACGTTTTATACTGTCATGTATTATGTCGTAGGGCTTTGTACAAATTTTAATGAATTCATTTTTCGTCCTTGGGGTATTTTTACCTACATGTTTGCTCACTTTGGATTTTTCCACTTGTTGATGAATATGCTGTTTTTATATGTGGTGGGACAGTATTTTGAGCAATTTTTTTCTGCGAAGAGAATGTTTTATACCTATTTGCTTGGTGGACTTTTTGGAGGATTGTTTGAGTTGGTTATTCATCTTATCATGCCAACAATGAGTGGAAGCTATGTAATTGGTGCTTCGGGTTCTGTTATGGCTGTTATGACTGCGATTGCTTTTTATCAACCGCAATTGACGGTCTCAATTTGGGGGTTATTCAATGTTCGGTTGATTTATATCGCTATGTTGTTTTTGTTCTCCAATATGTATAGTGTTGCAATGGGAGCGGATACAGGTACAGCACACTTAGCGCATTTAGGTGGAATGTTTTTAGGGTATCTTTCTGTAAAGAATCCGTTTAGCTCAACAAATATCGTCAACCGTGGAATGGCAATTGGTGATAAGCTTGTTGGATTTTTCAAACATGACAGGGTTCAAAAAGGGTCTTTCTCTTATTCGAAAAATAGAGCATCTCAATCTGTAAGAAATCAATCGGATGAAGAGTACAACTATGAGAAAAAGTTGAGACAAGAAAAAATTGATGCAATTTTGGATAAGATATCCAAATCAGGATACGAATCGTTAACGAAAGAGGAAAAAGAATTGCTATTCAGTCAAAGTAATAAACGCTAAAATGGCAGGGGAGAATATCTGGAGAAGGATCATCCGTTTTTCAAATGTGATGAGAATAATTTCAATTGGAATTATCGTAGCCTTGCTGATTTCTTATTTCACACCTCTTGTTCACCCTAAAAATTTGTGGATTCTACCGTTTTTTGGTTTAGCTTATCCAATAACAATTGTTGTAGCTATATTGACAATTTTCTATTGGGTCATATTGAAATCAATTAGGTGGAGTGTTGTATTGACCATCCTATTGTTGTTCGGTATTCCATATATGAATCGCCTAATTGGTTGGAATGACACTGAAAAAAAAATAGAACATGTTCAAACGAGTATCAAAGTTTTGTCTAATAATGTGCAGATTTTCGATTTATATGATGAGAATCGAGAAAAAAAATATGAAACACGCGACAGTATCTTCAATTATGCGATAACTGAGAATCCAGATATTGTTTGTTTTCAGGAATTTTACAGTAAGGACAATCCAACGGATTTTTCGACCTATGCACTATTTAGAAAACAATTTGGAGCAGTCGATTCACACCATCGTTTTATTTATAAAAAAGTAGGTCGACAGCATTTTGGAGTTGCTTTGTTTTCCAAGTTGCCAATCATTGCAAAGGGGGAGGTGATTTTTGAAATGGAAGATGATAAGAATTATAACTTCTGTATCTATGTAGATG
>DATGOZ010000235.1:0-3847 GCA_035305395.1 Taishania sp.
CTGACTGAGGCTCTCGAAGTCAGCGTAACAAAAAAGACCTCGATAAATCGAAGCCTTTTCTTATCAGAGTGATCCCGCTGGGATTCGAACCCAGGACCCATACATTAAAAGTGTATTGCTCTACCAGCTGAGCTACGGAATCATACAATTAAACTAATTGCGGGTGCAAAATTAACGAATTTATTTCGATTTACAAGTTTTAACAAAAAAAAAAGAAAAATATCGATTTAATATTTATTTTCATTTAGTTAACACCTTAATTTCTAAATAGAATCGCTATTTAAATTTTATTACACAAATTAATTTCATTAAAGTGTATCTTTGCAGTTATGGAAAAATCGGAATGGTTTGAAACTTGGTTTGATACCAAATACTATCATACACTATATAAAAATAGGGATAACAAGGAAGCTGAGCGATTCATTGGTAACTTAATTTCTTTTCTCAACATCCCTCAAGGATCAAAAGTTTTGGATTTGGCATGTGGCAAAGGTCGACATTCATTAACACTTTATACACATGGATACAATGTATTAGGTGTAGATCTGTCGCAATCAAGCATTGAACAAGCTTCATACTTCGAAAATGAACATCTCAAATTCCAAGTGCATGATATGCGTCAACTTATTCCGGATAAACGATTCAAAGGGATTTTCAATTTATTTACCAGTTTTGGATATTTTGATTCGGTTGAAGACAATTTACGTGTACTAATTTCCATACACGAGATGCTGGAAGATGATGGAATTCTTGTAATTGATTTCATGAATGCTACTAAAGTGGTAAACACACTTGTCGCTGAGGAAGTGAAAGTTGTTGATGATATTACATTCAATATCACTCGCAAATTTGATGGAAACCACATATTCAAGTACATTCAGTTCAATGCCGAAGGAGAAGAGAAAAAGTTCATGGAACGTGTACAGGCTTTAAGACTAAACGATTTCCAAAAGTTGTTGGAATCAGTAGGGTTTGCTATTACCGAAACATTTGGTAATTTTGATTTAGAACCGTTCAACGAACAACATTCTGATCGTTTAATAATAATTGCGAAAAAGAAATAATGAATATCACCCTTACCATCTTTGCATTATTGATTTCTGTATTTTCAGGAGCAATTCTTGTTGCTCTACTAGAAAATGCAAACAAGCAAAAGATCATCAAAATGCTTTTAGCTTTCAGTGGTGGTTTTCTACTTTCCATTGCTTTTATTCACTTTTTACCAGAGCTCTATCACCATGCTGATCACAATATTGGTATGTATATTTTGCTCGGATTTTTAATTCAGTTACTACTTGAGTTTTTCTCTGGGGGAATTGAACACGGACATATTCATAACCACAATCACGGAAAAATTCCTTGGGGAATTCTCATCGCACTTGGTATTCACTCATTTTTGGAAGGTATTCCTTTAGCAGCACCGTTTACTGGATATGAATTGGCAACAACACATCATCACGGAACAAATAATACATTGTTGATGGGGATTATTTTTCATCAAATTCCAGTGTCGATTGCATTGATGACTTTATTGCTTTCTTCTCATTTGAAGAAAAGTACTGTTTGGACACTTATCGTTTTATTTGCAATTACAACACCTCTTGGACTAGTGACGGGCTTGTTGTCCGAATCGTTGGTCTTATCGTTAAACTTTGATATTATTTTGGCAATCGTAGTGGGGATGTTTTTACATATTTCTACGACAATTATTTTCGAAACGAGTGAAAATCACAAGTTCAATTTCGTTAAATTAATCAGTATTTTAGTTGGATTTGTTGTCGCAATTTTTGTCCACTAATTATCTGATAATTCGAACGAAGGTCTTCCACATAATTTTCAAATCATTCCCCAATGTTGGATTTGCTAAGTATTTTTTATTTAGTTCAATCTTTGCTGGCATAATTTCCTCGATGTACGTTTTCTGAGGATTGTCAGATTTACCTAATAATTCATTTTCCTCAAAATATTCAAGAGAGGCTAAATCTGTAATTCCAGGTCGAACATTCAAAATTTGACGTTGTTCATCAGTATATAAATCAACATAATCCTTTACCTCTGGACGTGGACCAACAATGCTCATATCTCCTAAAACGACATTGATGAATTGTGGAAATTCGTCCAACTTATATTTGCGAATGAAATAGCCTGTTTTTGTAATTCGAGAATCGCGCATTCCAACTGTCAATTTCCCACTCTTATCGGCATCTTTGCGCATAGATCGAAACTTAAACAATTTGAACGGAACTCCATGTCTTCCGATTCTCTCTTGGCGATAAAATACACCTCCGGGACTTTCAATAGCAATCAAAATAGCAAGAATCAATCCAAAAGGCAAAAAGATGGATAGTATTATGATGGAACAAATGATGTCGAAAATTCGCTTCATGTTTACATGTATATGGGTTCAAAAATAAGTTTTTTCGAACAATAGCTCTCAATTTTTAATACAAGTTGCTATGCATATTTTAGACAGCTAATCAGTCAATTTTTCGTAAATTTGCAACATGAAAATCAAATCAGCAGTTTTTGCCATATCAAATACAGATCATAAAAAATGTCCGTCGGGTAACTTACCTGAATATGCATTTATTGGTCGATCAAATGTAGGAAAGTCATCATTGATTAACATGTTGACTGAACAAAAGAAATTAGCAAAAACTTCTGGAAAACCAGGTAAAACACAGTTAATCAACCATTTTTTAATCAATGAAGAATGGTACATTGTCGATTTACCGGGATATGGTTATGCCAAGGTTTCTAAATCTGCTCGCAATGCTTTCGAGAAATTCATTGCTGATTATTTGACACAACGAGAACAACTATTAAACGTATTTGTTTTACTAGATTGTAGATTAGAGCCTCAAAAAATTGACCTCGAATTCATGAACTGGTGTGGAGAGAAGCAAATTCCATTTGCGATGGTTTTTACAAAAATTGACAAACTTTCCTCATCTGCTTTGCAAAAGAATTTAGCGAAATACAAAAAGGAAATGACAAAATATTGGGCAGAATTACCTCCAGTATTTACCACTTCTAGTGAATCTGGATTCGGTAGGGAAAAAATATTGAATTATATTGAACAAATCAATGAAGCTGTGAAAGGAAAACTATAGCTGGAAGATTTGAATACAGAAGACTTGTAGACAGAAGTTGGCTTTAATTATTTTATACATAAGGAAATTTATTATTAGTTTTTTGATTATTCAATTGCATCCTCTTATGAATTGGAAACACAATTACTTTTAGTTAGTAAATTGTATCAATTAGAAGTGGAAGAATTACTTCAAAAAATTAATGAGGTGCAACGAATGATCGTGGGTTTTAAAAAGAAATTAAATCAAAACATACAATAATTAAATGAATATTGTCTTATTTTGTCTTGTAGTTTTCTGTCTAGCTACCTAGCAGTCTAATAAGTCTAAATATCAGAACTATGAAAGTAGAACAATTATATACCAAATGTTTAGCTCAAGGAGCTTACTTCATTTCAAACAAAGGTGAAGCAGTCGTTATTGACCCTTTACGTGAAGTTGATCAATATATTCAGTTAGCAAAAGAAAATAATTCGACAATTAAGTATATTTTCGAAACGCATTTTCATGCGGATTTCGTTTCAGGTCATGTTGATTTAGCTAGAAAAACTGGAGCAACAATTGTGTATGGTCCAACAGCAGATCCAGCTTTTGACTGCTTAGTTGCAGAAGATAATCAAGAATTCAAAGTTGGTGATCTAACAATTCGTTTATTGCATACTCCTGGACATACTCCAGAATCTTCTTGTTTCTTATTGATTGATGAAAACGGAAAAGAAACTGCAATTTTCACAGGTGACACTTTATTTTTAGGA
>DATGOZ010000236.1:0-2307 GCA_035305395.1 Taishania sp.
TTCTGGAATTGCGTTACCAAGAATAAAATCCTTAAACTGATTCATACCGGCATTGGTAAACATCAAGGTAGGATCATTCTTAACAACCATGGGTGCAGAAGGCACAATTTTGTGACCTTTCGATTCAAAAAACTTGAAAAATTGCGAACGTATCTCAGAAACCGTCATAAACTTATAGAACTATAAATAATTTGTGAGTGCAAATTTAGTTGAATATTTGAAGATAACTAACAAGTAAAACAATGTTTTTCGTTCAATTTTAGCGACACAAAATAGTTTCGTGAAACACGTTACAAATTATGCAAGCATAAAAGCTAATTACTTCAACAACTCGATTAAGTATTGTTCAGCTGCTAAAAGCATATCCGTGTAATCTTTGTAATAGAAACAATCGAGGTTAGAGAAAGGCTCTCCATAGTTGAATTTCTTATCACGCAAAGAAGTAAACTGATAAACCGGACCTCGCATCAAGTGAAAGAAAAACATATCGTCCAAATTCTCTGTTACGCGATTGAAATTAAATGAGGTCTTCGCCAATAAATTCCTTACTTCAGGATAATAAATTGCTGGTAAAACCTCTAATTGATTTGTTTGAACATTACGAGCTATCGGTTGAAAAGAAATGATTCGCTCATCAACTAACTTTCTCTTTTTATCTACAAACACCTCATTCTTTGTAAGTAGTCCTACAATTTCAATGTTATTTAGTTGACTAACATCGAAGGTTGTCAATTCTTTCAATTCACTATCAGCAAACAAAGTAATTGTTGGATTAATCAGCAAATTCTCAATTTGTTTTTTGAAGATCAATTTTAATTCATCTTTAAACTGAGAAAATTCTACATATTGATAAAAACGAGCCGAATGAGCTACATCTTCATTACCTACTTTAACAAAAGGATAGACACCATTCTCATCTCGATCGAGTGAAGTACTGCTTATACCACTTGATGATGAAAATGTATAATTATTAGAATGTTTACGTTTTTCAACAACTTTTCCATCAACGTAATATACACTTGTTCCAGACTTTACACCGTCTTTGAAATTCAAGCTTAGGACTTTCTTGTTTTCCGAATTCACTAAAACCTTCCCATCGTAAGACAGTGAAGTTTCTATATCCACATCTTGGCGACCTGGACAATTCTTTTCAGCAACTTTTGAAGAAACTTGTGAAAAAACGGATTGCGTTAATCCAATAGAAATAAGTAAGAAAATTGTTCTCATAAATCGTTTTCTGAAATAACGCTATAAAACAATTTCGTTACGCTTCAGAACCTTCAACTACTGGATGAAATTCATTTTCAGACTTCGCTATAACAACAGTTGCTAAGCAATTCCCTACAACATTGATACTCGTTCTAGCCATATCCATCAACGCATCAACAGCCAAAATAACACTTACTTTATCAACAGTTACTCCTTCGATAGTTGCTGCAGCACCAGCCAAAATAACAAAAGAAGCACCTCGTACACCTGCAACACCTTTAGACGTCAACATCAACACCAAACAAATACCGATTTGCTCTTGAATAGATAAATCAACACCACACATTTGCGCAACAAATACTGTTGCAAGTGATAAATAAAGCGTTGTACCATCTAAATTGAAGCTATAACCTGTCGGTAAAACAAATCCAACAACTTTTTTTGAAACTCCAAACTTCTCCAAGTTTTCCATTGCTTTTGGTAAAGCTGCCTCACTACTTGCTGTAGCAAAAGCCAAACTCACAGGTTCTTGAATCGCATTCCAAAAATCCTTCAACTTGATTTTACTAATTAACGCAATAGGAATCAATACCAATAAAACGAACGCAATCAAAGCACCATATAAGGTCAATACCAATTGCAATAAATTATAGAGAATATCCAGACCTGACTTAGCTATTGTTGCTGCAAGTGCTCCAAAAACTGCAAATGGGGCAAAATACATGACAATATCAGTAAACTTAAACATTACCTCACTCAACCCTTCAAAGAATCCTAACATCACACGCTTGGGTTCTTCCTTTTGTACCATTCCAAGTGCGATCGCAAAAATGACAGAGAAAATAACAACCTGTAATATTTCATTATTTGTAATCGACTTGGCGATATTTTCAGGAAAAATCTCCACGATATGATCTCTCGCGTGACTTGAATCTGTTTGTTGCAGCAAGGCTTCAGATTTCGCTTTATCAACCTCTCTTACTTCAACATCGACACCAACTCCAGCCTTCGAGAAGTTAATAGCCAACAAGCCAATTATTAGGGCAAATGTGGTGACAACTTCAAAATAAATGATACTCTTCAAACCAATACGACCAA
>DATGOZ010000237.1:0-13006 GCA_035305395.1 Taishania sp.
AGCTACTTGGAGTAGTTCAACATGGCAAATTGGTTCTGTTGGAGGAGCTTCACTTGGAGGATTAGCCATCCATGCTTTTGGTGTTCATTGGTCGCTTTGCATTGTCTTTTTTTTCGCATTGCTTGCATTAATTGCTTTGTTATTCATAGAGAAAAAACCCGTACTTAATCCAAAAATTGGAGAACCAGTGGTGCAAAGTTTGAAAGAAGGTTTAAAATTTGTCTTTACCACAAAAGCGATTCTTGGTGCACTCAGCTTGGATATGATTGCCGTATTATTTGGTGGTGCAGTTGCACTTTTGCCCGTATTCGCTCAAGACATCTTACAAGCTGGTTCTCGTGAATTTGGGTTACTTCGTGCTGCTCCCGCGGTTGGTGCTTTCATCACACTCATTGCAACGGCATATTTACCAATCGCCCAAAATGCAGGCAAAAAATTATTGATTGCGGTATTTTTCTTTGGTTGCAGCATCATTTTATTTGGTCTTTCGAAATCATTTTACCTTTCGCTACTTGCTTTATTCTTAAGTGGAATTTTTGATGGCGTTTCGGTTGTAATTCGTTCAACAATCCTTCAGTTAAAAACACCAGACAACATGAAAGGTCGCGTTGCATCTGTAAACTCCATGTTTGTTGGATCTTCAAATGAATTAGGGGCTTTCGAAAGTGGATTGGCAGCTAAGTTATTGGGTCCTGTTGTTGCTGTTGTTGGAGGTGGGTGCATCACGCTACTAACTGTCATTACAACTGGAATTGTGTCCCCAACTTTCCGTAAATTAGATTTAACCAAGGATTTACAACATGAAAAATAAATCGCTTTTTACAATTTCATTTCTTTTAATAAGCTCGCTAATCATTTCATTCGTGATTACTGGCTGCTCGCATGAACTTCAAGAAGAAAGTGAAATAAAACCACACCCAACAGAAATTTCTAATGAAAATAACGACGTTGGAAAAACTAAAAAGGAAGCGAATACCACTTCAACGGAAAAGCATGAAACAACGATAAGTTCAAATTTGGTCGACATTCAAACGATTGACCCAACGATTCAAGTCGATTTAAAATACGCTTCTGATGATAATTTTATGAAACAGAAATTGTACTTCAAAATTGATAAATTATACGTTCAACATGATGTGGCAGAACGTTTAGCAAAATGTCAGCAATACCTCCAAAAACTTCACCCAAATTACAGTTTATTGATTTACGATGGTGCCCGACCTGTTGCTGTTCAACAACGCATGTGGGATGCATTAGATACAATCCCCGTTGCTGAGCGAGGGAAATTTGTCTCCAATCCAAAGAATCATTCTGTACATAATTACGGTGCAGCAGTTGATTTAACCATTGTTGATGAAAAAGGAATTCCGCTTGATATGGGAGCAGGATATGATGATATCCGTAAAATCGCGTATCCAAGTTTGGAGGCACAATTCTTAGCTAGTGGTGAGCTCACGCAAAAGCAAGTCAACAATCGAAAGCTATTAAGAAAAGTAATGAATTCGCAAGGTTTCATCAATATTCCATCCGAATGGTGGCATTTTAATGCTTATCCTAGAGAAGAGGTAAAAAGAAGATATGAGGTAATTTTAGAGGAATAGGTATTTTAAGTATGTATTAGAAAATCCTAGTATCAAATTATTTTCTCTGCTATTTTATCAAAGAAGAAAACTGTTCTTGGTGAAGTGAATTAGCAAAAATAAGCACAAAAAAACCCTCCATTGCTGAAGGGTCTGTACGATAAAATCGTTGTGTATTATTTCAACAACTCGATCACACCAGCAGCACCTTGTCCTGTACCAACACACATTGTTACAACACCATACTTTTGGTTTCTGCGACGTAATTCGTTAATAATTTGCACTGTCAATTTAGCACCAGTACAACCTAGTGGGTGACCTAGTGCAATAGCACCTCCGTTAACGTTAACGATATCTGGGTTTAATCCAGCCTCACGGATAACTGCTAAAGATTGAGAAGCAAATGCCTCATTCAACTCGAATAAGTTGATGTCATTCAATGTCAATCCTGCTTGTTTAATAGCCTTTGGAATAGCGTCAACTGGACCAATACCCATAATGCGAGGCTCAACACCAACAACACTATAAGATGCTAAACGAGCAACTGGTTCTAATCCTAACTCTTTAACCATTCTTCCAGACATCACTAACACGAATGCTGCACCATCAGATGTTTGAGAAGAATTACCTGCAGTTACAGATCCATTTGCTGCGAAAACAGGCTTCAATTTATTTAATGCTTCAATAGTAGAAGCACGAGGTCCTTCGTCTGTATCTACTACATAAGACTTCACTTGACGTTTTTCATTTTCATCTAGGAAAATATGTTCAACAGTAATTGGAACAATATCTTCCTTGAAGCGACCTTCTTTAATTGCTGCAATTGCTTTTTCATGAGATTTAAGTGCAAATAAATCTTGCTCTTCTCTCGAAATACCGAAGTCTTTAGCAACAGCTTCAGCTGTCAACCCCATCCCCCAGTACCAAGTTGGATTTTCCTTTCCAACTTTCGGATTTGGAACAATTCTCCAACCACCCATTGCCATCACAGACATTGATTCAACACCACCTGCAATGATACAATCAGCCATTCCGTTTTCGATTTTAGCTTTTGCCAAAGCAATCGTTTCCAAGCCTGAAGAACAGTATCTGTTTACTGTCATACCAGGAACTTTATCTGTACCCAATCCCATCAAAGAAATCAAGCGACCTACGTTTAATCCTTGTTCCGCTTCTGGAGTAGCGTTACCAACGATAACATCATCAATTCTTGTTTTATCTAATTGTGGAACTGAATCAACTAAATGTTTGATCACGTCCGCAGCTAAATCATCAGGTCTATAAAATCTAAATCCTCCTTTGCCAGCTTTTCCTACTGCTGAACGAAATCCAGTAACGATATATGCTTCTTCTTTCATATTATAAAAATGTAATTTCTCTTTAAAAATGACTAATGTCGTGGTATAAAATTAAACAATTTTTCTTCAAAAGTATTATGTACGCATATTTTTTTCGTTTTTTCTAAAAAACATTTTTTCTCATTCAAACTCTTATTAATATTTTGTTTCTTTACAGTATGAATATCATTCTTGTCGGTTATATGGGTTGTGGAAAATCAACACTTGGCAAACAATTGGCCAAACGATACAACCTGCAATTCATTGATACAGATTTATTAATCGAAACGGAAACACAACTAAAAATACCTGAAATTTTTATTCGATTTGGAGAAAACTATTTCAGAGAATTGGAACGAAAAACAATCGAAAAACTGGCTAAATCTGACAATTTATTGATTTCAACTGGCGGTGGTTTACCCATTTACAACAACTTAATGGATGAACTCAATAAAATTGGATTGACAATTTATTTGAAACGACCTGCCAAAGAATTAGCCAATCGCGTTTTCAACTCAAAGAAAAAACGTCCTCTAACCGATGGAAAAAGCTATGATGAATTAGTCTATTTTATTGAATCTGGATTAGCAAAACGCGAACCAATTTACGAGCAAGCACAACTAATTGTAGATCGAACAATAAAAAACATTAGCTCATTAGAACTGACAATAAATACGTTTTTAAATCAACAATAACATTTATTCTTCATTCATACGAATGACGTGCGCCAATGTATTTAAAATCGTATTATGCTTTCTCACAAATGGATTGGAATCGTCCCAAACATACCCTGCTAAAACGGAGCAAATCTGCTTCATAAATTCCTCATTGCGTTCTTTGCTAAAGAAAATCGTTGGGAGATCACCATTATACCAAGCATTCACATAACTTCTAAAAACATTGATACCTTTTTTCATGTGATCGCTATAGTCTTTTTCCCAATCTACTTCTTGACCATTTAAATGATCAATAACTAATGAAGCCGACTTGAATCCTGAAGACATTGCAAACATAACTCCAGAACTAAATGTTGGATCTAAAAATTCTGTCGCATTTCCACACATTACAAAACCTTCACCATATAACGAACTTACAGCAGCAGCATAATTCAATATAACCTTTGGTTCGAATTGATATTCAACACCAACAAAACGGCCATCCAATCCAGGAAATTCATTCAAAAATTCCTTAAATTTCTCATTATCATTTGCCTCACATTCACGAATGAATTCAACATCAGAAACAATACCTACTGAACATGTGCCATCTGAAAAAGGTATTGACCACATCCATGCTGTATTATTTCTAAAAATGTGAACGTAGATATTTCGACCAGCATTATCTGTACGATTTGTATCTTTGATATGTGTAAAAATAGCACCCCTTGGAGGTGTACTTATAGGAGCGTCTAGATTTTTCAAACGAGGTAATACGCGACCATAACCACTTGCATCCATAACGAAATTACACGTAACTGTTGTAGCCCCTAACTCTGGATGCTCAAAGTGTACATGCTGGATAGTTGCAGCATTATCAACTCCAGTAACAGTTGCTTCATAAATTACTTTTGCACCTCGTCGTTCCACCTCATCAATCAGTATTTTATCAAAATCTGCTCGTTTAACTTGCCATGTATATGTCCAAGCATCTTGATTAAATTGCTTATCAAATAAAAACGGACAAGTTTCTTCACCCAAATGAAAACAAACGCCATTTTTGATTTGAAATTGATGTTTTTCAATTACCGGAATCAAATCTAGTGCTTCAAGGTAATCCATGCAATGTGGGAGCAAACTTTCTCCAATAACAAACCGTGGAAAAACTAATTTCTCGAGGACTAAAACTGACTTACCTGCTTGAAGTAATTTTGCTGCAGCCACAGCCCCTGAAGGCCCAGCTCCAATGACTACAACATCATAATGATTTGCCATTATTTGACTTGGTTAATTGAATTTAAAATATCCGTTCCGTTTACAAAGTTAAAACTTGTAACCAATGCTCCAATAGTTGCTCCTAAAATTCCATGAAAAACGATACTTTGACCAGTCAAATATAAATTTGGAATTCTCGTTTTCGGATTTATTGTTGTAAGAATGGAATTGTTAAAGTCTTTTTCAATGCCGTAAAGTTCACCTGTTGGCGTTCCTAAATAATCTCTAAATGTCAGTGGGGTACTACTATAAACTTGTTTGATACTTGCTTTTAAATTCGGGAATCGTTCACACAATCGATCTACAACTTTACGCTCCAATTCACGCTTAAATAATTCGTACTCCTCTCCCCGACTGCTTGTATGACAAACTGTGTTAAATGTACTCTTCCATTGTTCAAACGCATCGATATGCAAATATGTCATCACAGAAATACTTTCTGCAAAAGTTTCAATTTTAGAAGATTTAGGTGTACAACTAAACAAAACATAAGGCCATTCCGACAAATCACGATCTGTTTCATCCCAAACTGCTGATGTAAAAAAATCGTAATAATTGGAATTAAAATATGGGAAAGAATTCTCCTTCAATGAAATGTTTACAACGAAACTGGAAACTGTATTTCTAAGACTTCTCAAACGCTTTAATGTCGCTGGCATAAAACGATTTTCACCTATCAGCTCCATTGTCTTTAGTGGATGTGCATTTGAGACAAACTGTTTGGCATAATAAATCACCCCATCAGTTGTTTCAACCCCAATTAATTCACCTGCATCATTGAAAACACCCGAACAAACTTCTTTTCGCTTAAAAATATCACCTTGATGATTTCTAATTTGTTTAACCAACGACTTAACCAATTGCGCGCCTCCATCTTGAATACGGTAACTACCTTTGATGTAACTATTCAAAATTAGCGCTACAACATGTAGCGGAGTTCGCTTTCTATCTCCAGCATATAAAAATCCATTACCCAACAACGTGGCTATCAATTCTTCATTTGCTGTTAAACTTGAAACATACTCCCAGGCGTTGATTGCTAGAATTTCGGGATTATTGTAGTACGTCTTTTCTCCATCTTGTACCAAATTATAAAGCGGAAAATAAGCACATATTTCTTGAATCTTCGCAATAAACGTATCAATTGCTTGTGCTTCTTCAGGAAAATCTTTCAAAAGAAAGGAACGGAAATTAGCATACCCCTGACCGAGTTGAAATGATTTGCCATTATGCAAACGAATAATATCAAACTCATCATCCAATTTACACAATTTCAAATCATCGTATATACCTAAGTATTTAAAAATCTTATTGAGGTTTTCTCCTTCATCCAATCCACCAATGTAATGCACTCCAGTATCAAAAATGCACTTATCACGACTAAATACCTGCAAGGCACCACCAATCTGTTGATTCTTCTCTAAAATACAGACTGAGTAATTGTTTTTCAGCAACACCAAGGCAGTCACTAAACCTCCGATACCACTACCGATGATGACGAAATCATACACTTTTGACTGATTATTGATCTGCATTTGATTCTATTTTCGAAGAATAAACAAGGTATTGGAAGTCTTTTCTGAATGCTCCAACATTGTCAAGGTAAGCTTATTTTTAGTACAAAACGCTTGAATCTTACTAATTGATAAAAATTCGATCGGAAATTCTGCTTTATTAAATTTCAACAACTTAATAGATAGCAATTCTGTCTTTTTCGTGTTTTCAATTCCTTCGCGATCAACCACACCATCACGGACGAAAATAAGACCTCCCGCATTCAAATGATCTACTGCTTTTTGCAAAATAGCGAATTGAATTTCACTCGGTACATAATGCAATACATCATTAAAGAAAATAACATCTTGATTCGCAAAATCTACATTTTGTAAATCTGCATGAATAAATTTCAAATTGTCATTTTTCTTCATTGCATTATCGGCAATCAATATCTTCTCTTCATCATAATCAACCCCTACGATAACACGCTCTGGATTTCTATAATGCAAATAATAACTCAAATAACCATATCCACATCCAACATCTAGAATTGCTTTTTTGTCAGTTATGAGTTCATCATAATATTCAAAATTCTTTCGTTCTAAAGCGTACTTCACACGAACATACCATTCCAAAACTGGTCCCTTGAAAACATAGTTTTGGATAATTGAAGGTCTCCAATAAGTTGATTTCGCATGTTCTAATTTTGCTTGTTTAAACTCTTGGCGCATCAAGTTTTGTACTCTACGTGTGAAATCCTTATCACTTTCATCTGGCTGAGCAGTGACACGAGACAAAGGTTTGACATACAATTCTCCCGGATTGATCATGATGTCATTCTTCGGATTGATTTCGTGCAATCCAACTAATAAAATAGGTTGAATCGGAATATTCAACGCTCTTGATATTACAAAAGCACCTTTGTGGAAACGGTGTATTTCTCCATCTGTACTTCGTGTTCCTTCAGGAAAAATCACCAACGAATAACCCAATTCGATTTGACGCTTTATCAATTCATAATTTTCAGTTGTTCCATTTTCTGCAAAGATGTAACCTGAATATCGAATGAATGGTCCAAAAACAGGTGAATTGTACACCCAACTTTTAACCATAATTATCGTTTTCGGATGCAACATCAATACTGCCAAAATATCTAAAAATGATGTATGATTTGCAACAATGATAGCTGGTTTACTGTAATCCAATAACTCTGGATTTAACACCTGCTTTTTGACATGAACTCCTGCATACAAAGTAGATTTTGCCAATTTACTAATCATGTAATTCATGAAGTTTTGCTTCCGTATTCTACTAACAGGAAATGGTATTACAAAGCAGATTAATAAACAAGTCAAAAACAAACTTCCAATAAAGAAATATATGAATAACACGATGCTATACAAGCCAATAAAAAATGTAATTGGTCCTCGTTTACGTTTTACTCTTCTCGTTACAAACCAATTAAAAATAACTGGTTGTACAAAGAGTGTTATCAGTAAAATTGAACCAATACCTATAACAGAAATCAACGCAATGGAATGGATACTTGGATGTTTTGCAAATATTAAAGCACCTGTACCAATAATTGTTGTAACAGCTGATAAAATAATTGCAGATCTGTAAGAAGAAAAATTATCTCGCTTGGTTTTGTAGCGCTGTAATAATCCGTCTGTTACAAAAATACTGTAATCATCACCCAATCCAAAAATGAATGTTGTAATGATGATGTTAACAAAGTTAAAAGCAATACCAAAATAGGATGTTATTCCAATAATCCAAATCCACGATAGAAACATTGGCAGGAACGCAAACAAGGCTAATTCAACTCTACCATATACAACCAATAGGGATAGAAATACGATTGAAGAAGAAAAATAAAGTAAGAAATTGAAATCGTTTTTAACTCCCACTAAGAGGTTAGATGTCAACGAACCAATATCCAGTATGTAAACGTTATCAATATTTTGCACCGTTTGTTTCAACTCCTCAACATGCTCTTTCGGAAGCACAACACTTGTCATCATGGAATACTTTCCTTCTGTTTGATGAATCAAGCGGTTTAATCCTAATTGTGCTCTTAGGCTCTCAACATCCTTACTTTCAAATTGATGTGCTTCGGTTGTTTGTTTAAACGATTCGAATGCCGTTTCAGAGAACCCCAAATTGTCTGCTTGTTGATTGATTATAGCGATTGAATTGCGATGTTTATTCCAGAATTCAATCCAGTTATTTTCTTTCGCTTCCATCATAGCATTTGAGACAACATACGGAGCAACAGAAATAAATTCGGAAATTTCTAACGTTTTTTTGTTTGCTACCAATGTATCAAAAACTTGCTGTGTAGATTGAGATGCTAAATCAGCTGTTTCACCACTTGAGAACAAATAAATACGTTTCTGACGATCTGGTTGAATTCCTGTAAAATATTTTTCCTTTTGCACTAATTCTTTTGGATGATATGATAAGTTGTTCAAATCACCATCAAAGTTCATCCCTGTTGATTTCAACAAACACCAAGTGGTAAATGCTACGATTGTCAAAAGAGCTAATCGCACAATTATTTTTGGTGCTTGCTTATTATCTCCCGACTGAGTTTCTTTATGCACTAGCTTTAGCTTAGTCATCTGAATAATTACAGGTAGCACTGTCAATGTAAACAAAGCCGCTCCAAGCAACGTAAATAAAGCTATTAAGCCAAAATTCTTCAACACGATTGAATCCGTCCACAGCAATGCTGCAAATGCAGCAACTGTTGTAAAACTACCAACAATCATCGGGGAACCAATTTCTCGAACTGTCTCAACAACATCACCCGAATGCTTGTAATGTGTGTAAAAATGAAATGCATAATCCAAAACAATCCCTAATAGCACACTCGCTGTTGCCAACGAAATTGCGTTGATGTTAGGTAGAAAAAATCCTGTCATCCCCAATCCACACAAAATACCAAAAAATGCTGGGAGTAAAAAGAAAATTGGAACAACGAGACTTCGGTAATAAATAAGAAGAACCAATAAAATCAATGTAACACTGACAATTGAAGTCAATTTCGTATCCTTTTGAATTTGTTTCGAATTGGCTAACGCAATTTGATATACGCCAAAAACGTCCAAATTGATGTCTTTGTTTTCCGTTAAAACGGTTTGTAATTCCCGATCAAATGTTTCTAATGCAGCATTATCTTTTGAGTCAATCAATAAATCTGCGAAGAAAAAGACCTTTTCTTTGTTTTTACTGTAAACGACTCCATTTTCAACTTCATAAATACTTGAATCAGATTGCACATTGAATTGCAAGAGTTTTGTTCCCAATAAATTCAATGGATCTTTTGCAAAATAATCGCCCATGAAAAGCGAATTGGCTCCAGACAAACGTTCTTTGGTTGAAATTAATCTTTTTTGTATCGAATCAGGATGTAATTGCTTCTCAATGCGCTCATAATCTTTTTTCTCCAAGAATCCGATTGCAACCGTTTGTAAGTAATCAATTAATTCACCCTGATCAACAAGTCTGTATATCTGAACATTACCTATTTGGTTGTCGAACTTGGATTCTAAAGATTGCTTCAATTGTTCAAGTCTTTCAAAATTTTGATCCTCATCTTCAGAAGAATCAAAAGAGAAAACCAATTGCTTGTTTAAACTGTTTTCTTGGATAATCTTTGTAAACTCTTGAAATTCCTTGCCTTTTGGGAAAATTGAATAAATGTCGTTATCAATTTTCAAACGACTGACACCCCACGAAAGTACGGCAATAAGAACAAAAAATGACAGGCCAAAAAGGAGCTTATTTCTTAAAAAAGCCTTAGCAATAGAAGCAAAAAGTTGACCAATCATCGATTACACGCATATGTTTGAAGATTCGAATTTAAACAATTGCTCAATATCAGCAGCAAATTCAGCAAAAAGTACGACAAAATTCCTACAATTTCAATGTATAAATAGATATAACAATCGTGAAAGGTGATTTTGAAAGGTAAACTCAACAAAATAATTCCCTTTTTGAATCGCTTGATAGTTGATTTGATTTTGCTCTAGCTCAATTTTCTTTTCTACTAAGGTTTGTCCTTGAAAATTGAAAATTCTTATTTGAACAACTTCCCCATTACACCATTTTAACTGCTCTGTTGTTGCATTTAGAATCTTAAATTCGGCTTGATTACTTAATGACTCAAGTCCTACAGTCGTTGTTGGAACACATACAGCAATCGAATCATAATCGGCATAATCAAGTTCCTGATTTTTGAAAAAACACGACAATTTTCCCACTCCATTCAAATCAGCATGACCAGCAGCAGCGTTAACTAACGATGTAGAACCGACACCTTCAATCCACACGGGGTAATTGTTAGGTAATAGATTTTCCCCAACTGGTGACCAGTAAAAATACCGACGTAATTCTCCACTATAAAGTTCTTTTTGCCGTATAGAGTCTAATCGAAATTGTCCCGGATTCTCAATAAAAGGTCCAAGTGGATTAAACAGGTTCATCGTGTCTCCTTCTTGTTTTGAAAAATCGTAAAGCAAAAACATTTTTTTGCCAGTAGCGGTTAATCGATTCAGATATACTTTGCGATCTTGCACATCCTCTCGCAAAAGAATGGTTCTAGATATAAAATGGTATCCATCTAAAATTTTGTAGCTTTCTCCATCAACAAGCGTATCTCCATTTGTATAATAATTCGATGTGACACAACCGGAATAGCAATAGGTAAACTGCCATTCATTGAGTTCATCCAATAGAGGTACATACGCTTGCCCAAAGGACAAAAATCCTTGGAAAGCAATTAACCAAAGAATAATGTATGATTTCATTATTCTGGAATCATATAAATTTTAGTATTTCCAGTTGTACCGTCAACAAATTTAAACTCTACAAAATACAATCCTTCAATAACATTTTTAAGTAACACCGATTTTTGTTGAGCTGAAATTGCTTGTTTCTCAACTAAATTTCCAACCAAATCGTAAACATGAATCTCCTCAACAACGAAATCTTTCCATTCAATAATACCTGTGCTCGGATTTGGAAAAACACTGATTCGCGATGTCATTTTATTAATTGATGCTTCATCGGTACAAAAAGTTACTTCATACTGACTTCCGAAGTCAGCTTGATCTTCTGTCATCTGACCAAATAATAATCCAATTTCATTTGTCAAATTGAACCAGCCATTTCCAGAAGCACAACTTGCCATACCATCACCATAACTATCCTTCAATTTGAAGGTATAACATCCTTCAGATAAACAAAAAGCGTAATTGTGTATCCCTTCATCGTTATTTATATACGGACCACTTTGATAGACCAACTCATCCGCATCACTCCAAAGTTCCCAAGTTGTTTCACTTGCATAACAATCTAAGTTGATTTGCATATCCACAATGATTGGTTCCGTCATCACATAATTCGAACTACTTACAGAATTGTTTCCTGCAAATTCATCAGACCCCCCATTCACGGAAGTTATTGTTGCAGAAAACAAATTAGATCCATTCACAAACAGCAGCTCAGGTAATTCGATTTCTTCGAATGCGAGAAATGATAAATTTCCAGTCCAATTGAATACTTGATCCTCAACTCCATTAACTCCATAGGCAATTGTAGCAGAAGTTAAAACTGAGTGTCCTGTATTTACTAGCGTTAATTTTGGCGTATTCTGAGTTTGACACAACGTTCCCTTTACTCCGGTTGGATTAAGCAACGCCGCATCATTATTTACAATGACACCATTTTCAAATCCATCTACAATAATTGCTCCCGTATTTTGAGGATCCAACCAATATTTTAATTGATTTGTTGAATCACTTCCTGTAGGCTCCCACGAATTGTGGAATCGTCCATAAAAATCCTTACCTGTTAAATTTGAACAAGAAGCAGCACCACCCCACAATTGACCAATTATGCGTCTGTTTTGATCAAACAAGGGTGAACCTGAAGACACAGGCTCTGTCGTTGTTCCTCTATCCCACTGCACTTGCCAAACACCATTCGGCTCACTTGTAACACCAGACACCGTTGACCGAGTTGGAAAAGATTCGTGGTCATCAAATGAAATTTTCTTGATGTCACCTCGTGGATGATGAATTCCAAATGTGTATTGCGGATTTACTCCTGTTCTATCCCATCCTGAAAAATGTGCATTGAATGATGCTGGAATTGTTCCCAACTCCAATCCTCCCGTTATTTCAACCAAACAGAAATCTGAAACAGTTCTTCTAGCTTTGAGCTGGGCTCCTGAAACAGAGCTAAACGAAGGAGATGTAGCAGGGTTTGTACAATCAGCAGACTCCCAATTAAAGCGAAAAACCCATGCTGTAGGATTATTGTAACAGTGATTCGCCGTCAGAATATATGGTTTACCGTCATAAGCTGTATTGTTGACTAACGCTCCTGAACAGAAACCATTTGCCCCTGAAACTATTAATATGGTGCTTCGCTTATTCGCTTCAAATGGAAGTCCATCTGGGCAATTTACATTCATATGACATGCACCTGCTTGACCAAAAGCCTTGTTTGCAAATTCTTCAACTGAACGATATCCATGCGTAACAAGTGCCACTTCAATATTTCCTATATTGTAACTATTCTCAGGTGAAATGTAATATTCTATTACAACCTCATCACCTGGAATGAGTTCCGTTCCTAACTGACCTTTGTA
>DATGOZ010000238.1:0-2543 GCA_035305395.1 Taishania sp.
CTGGAATTATAAATTTACCTGGAACCCTAGAAACGTAGTTTTAGCTGGTTCTGGTGGCGCGGCTTGCTTTATTCGAAACAATCGCTATAAATATATTCCTTACTCTAGATTATACGATCGTTTGGACTATCTAACAGTTGAAGGCTATGGAGAGTTTACTGGATACCCAAATCGCGATTCATTGTCATATAGAAGTATTTACGGTTTGGATGATATTCCAACTATTTTCAGAGGAACTTTGAGAAGACCTGGATACTGTGAAGCATGGAATGTTTTTGTTGAACTAGGAATGACAGACGATTCATACGAAATGGTTAACATGCAACACTGTTCACCGAGAGATTTTGTCAATGCATTTCTTCCTTACCATCCAACAAAATTAGTTGAAGATAAGTTCAAAGAATTCTTAAGATCAGATCGTGTCCATTTGTATGAAAAATTTGAATGGTTGGGATTATTCGACGCTGATACGATTTTACATTGTCCAACACCTACTCCAGCACAATTATTGCAACAGATTCTAGAAAGAAAATGGCAATTAGACCCTGAAGATAAAGACATGTTGGTCATGATTCACGAATTTGAATTCACACACAACAACGAGAAATTTAAGGTGACATCAAGCATGGTAAACATTGGTGAAGATCAAACTTACACTTCAATGGCAAATACCGTTGGATTACCAGTTGCAATTTGTTCTAAATTGATTTTGACTGATTCAATAAACGAAACGGGAGTCTTACTTCCAATTAAAAAGTCAATCTATGAACCAATTCTGGATGAACTAAAAACCTTTGATATTCAGTTTATAGAGAAAGAAGAAAAATTATCGATTTAAAAACGATAACAACAACATACAAGGCCTATCTATTCCATATGGATAGCCTTTGTTTTAAACTGTAATATCTTCTCAGCCTGTTGATCAAATAACAATGGATCACCTGAAGTATAGTAAACCACTTCACTGTTCTTCTCCAATTTTTCATCAATTTCTGAGTGGCGATTCAGGTAATCGATCAAACTTTCTGCAACAATTTCACCTTGTGACACAAGTGTAACTGACTCTGGAACAAACTGACCTATTAAATGTTTGATAATTGGATAATGTGTACAAGCCAATAAAATTGTATCAATTTGTTCGCTTTGATTTAACAATTGCTCAACATCCTCTTTAATTTTCGCTAGTCCCTCCGGAGAATTAATGATTCCTTCTTCAATCATGGATACCCAACCCGGACAAGCATGTTGAAAAAGTTCGATATGAGGTGAAAATTTTTCCAATTCCAAAGCATATGAATTCGAACGAACTGTACCTTCTGTTGCCAACAAACCAATGTGATGTGTACGCGACAATTCTCCTACAATTTCTGCACTCGGCCGAATAACTCCTAAAACTCGATTAGTTGGTGCGTGAACAGGTAAATATTTTTGTTGAATTGTACGCAATGCTTTTGCTGAGGCTGTATTACAAGCCAAAATAACCAATGGACAACCATGCTCGAACAACTTTTGAACTGCTTCTAAGGTAAATTCATACACCTCCTCAAAGCTTCGTGTGCCATAAGGTGCTCTCTCGTTATCACCGTAATAAATGAAATTGTATTGAGGCATTTTTTCTATCAAGGACTTCAAAATTGTTAGTCCACCATACCCCGAATCAAATACTCCAATTGCCCCCATGTGGTCAAAATTACAAAAGTTATTGCTCGAAATGACAATCATTTTTCAAAAATTACGTTAACTATTACGACGACTTTTTTACAGATATAGATAATCATTCAGAGAAAAAATTAATTTTGTAATAATGAAAGGACTACAAGTCATAATTTATGTTTTTCTCTCCAACTTGGTATTTAATCAAATGCCATATAATAGTTGTGATAAAGCCCTTGAAATTTGCCCAAACACAACGATTAACATCAACAACTTTGGAGCAAATAAAACATTTTGTGGTGGATGTGAAGATGATTTTAATTTCTGTTATCAACCCACCAATACCATTTGGATGAAGTTTACAACAAATGACATCGGTGGAAATGTTCAAATACAATTCTCCAATCCAGCATTTGAAATAAATCCAGGACAGGATGTCCGCTACAACGCTAGTTTAATTCAAGCAAATATTCCTTGCAATGCTGTTAGCTACACAGAAGTTGGAAATTGTATTTTGGCAGCTAATAACAATCAAACAATTACAGCTACAGATTTGTTACCAAACACAACCTACTATATTGTTATCAGTGGAGAATTAGAAGGAATAGGAATTACTACGGCTGCAGAATTTTCAATAGATATTTCTGTAGTAGGCCCTGCTTTTAACCGCCCTATACCTTTTATTAATCTAGGAATTGCCACAACAATTTGTGCAGGTGATCTTGTTGCGGTTTTATCAGACAGAGGTAATTGTAGTGACCCTGGAGGTTTTCGTTGGTACATCAATGGTATTCTTCGAGCTGTAACTCCGACAGATTCTATTTTCTTCACGACAGAGCTCCAAGATGGAGATATTGTATCGGTTGAATCATCTTGTTTTGCAATGTGTC
>DATGOZ010000239.1:0-2887 GCA_035305395.1 Taishania sp.
TTTGGAACATAACATTTTGAACTTGGCAAGTATTTATAGCCAAACAGAGAAAATGATTTCGTTTCCAGTGCTATTTAATGATTCGGTAGTTAAAGCAATGAACATTACTTCAATTGAAAGACTAGAGTTTTATCATGTTTCTGATTCAGTGATTACAGAAAATGAAAGCAATCTCCCAAATAAAAAAACGAATTATTATTTTGACGAACAAGGACAAGTTAAGAAAATGATTATCGGAAATTATTATGACAATAGAATGATTAGTTCTATTGAAATGGTGTTTTCCAATAAACAGGAAGAAACAGGCTTTTCTAGTTTAAAGACAAATGAAACGTGGAACTCAGATGAATTTCCTTATGCTCAATATTTTCAATTACCAAGATCCAAACATCTATATCGTTTTGAAAATTTGCAGACAAAAAATAAACTGTACATTGTTCCAAACAAAAAGCATTGGAAACCACTTGTAATAGATACGCTTTGTAAACCAAATCCGAATGATTTAATCGTGTGGGGTTCACTCAAACAACCGATTAAAATATATCAAGTAAAAGATCTGGTGAAGGAAAGTAATGTGAGAAGGTTTACTTACGACAAAAAGAATCAGGTTTTGAAAAGAATGGATTGGAATGATGAACCTTTTCAAATTCATCGTACGTTTCAATTTAATCAACAAGGTTTGTGTAAGGGCTTTGTTGATTCGACTTTCAGTTTAGGCAGATTTGTCAATGCAGCGGTTTATGAATTTGAGTTGAAGGACAAATTACCTCGAAAAATCACAAAGAAAATCAAAATTGGAGATCAACAGCGATTAATATTTGAGGAAACATTCACCTATACCTTCTCAGTTAAATAAACTTTTGCATCATATTTGATGTCGTCTCAACATGCTGAAATCTATTTTAATCTTTTGTATAAATTTTTTGTGTTGTCAATTTTTATTTGGGCAGTTAGTTTTTAGTACACTAAAACACAATTTTGGCGATTTAGAAAGTTACGATAATCGTTTCGTAGATATTACCGTTGTCAACAAAAGTGTTAAGGATGGATATATTCTGAGTGTACGAAAACCTAGTGAAGTTGTTTACATTCAGAATAAAGCGTTGGTTGCAAAAGACAGCACCTTAATACTTCGATTTCAGGTCAACCCACAGAAAAAAGGAAGATTTTCATACACCATTCAAATTTACACAAGCGATCAAGCAGAACCGCATATTTTGACGCTAACGGGTAACTTATTGAATCTCGAAATAGATAATGCAAGTAACTATACAGCATGTCCAGATTTTAACGCAAGACCGATTTCTAAAAATTATAATTTGTTCGATTTGACTGTTGTAACAATTGATGCTGAAACGAAAGAAGAAATAGAAGGAAGTCAGGTTAACTTCATTCAAAATGGCTTTTCGAGATGGAAAGAATATACGGATAAAAATGGTAAAATTAAAAAGCAAGGTAGCATCGGTTTTGCCTATTTTGAAGTGAATAAACAAGGATATTTACCATTTGAACGTGGTACTTATGTCAACAATGATCGAAATAGGGTCATTATTGAATTAACGAAGAAACCATTTGAAAAAACGGAGGAATCTGTATTAACTCACATGGAAGAAATTGTCATTGATGATTCAAAACAAGATTCAATTATTAAACAACTTGATAGTTTGACGTCAATATCTTTTGAACAATTACCAGAGGACAATTTTGACCCACGATATTTCCACCCAGTGAATGTAACATTTATTTTAGATGTTTCTTCATCGATGAATCAAGGAGAGAAAATGGAGTTGATGAAATATTCGTTGAATCAACTTTCAGAGTTAATGCGTCAGGAGGATAAAATATCCATTGTAACGTATGCGTCTAAAGCAAAAGTATTATTGCCTCCAACTGTCGGTACAGATAAAGAAGCAGTTCGATTACAAGTTGAATCGCTAAGAGCCTCTGGGATGACAGCAGGTGGTGACGGTATTAAAATGGGATTTGAACAAGCTGAGGAAGGGTACATTCCTAATGGAATTAACCATGTGTTCATTATTACAGACGGTGCTTTCAACCATCAAACGTATGATTACAAGAAAATAATCAAGAAGTATGTGAAGAAGCATATTCATTTATCTGTTGTAGGAATTTTAAATGATAGTAAGGCAGAAACTTCGATGAGAGAGGTTGCAAAACTTGGAAATGGTGAATATATTCCAGTTTTTAATTTGGTTGATGCACAGCAAAATATCCGTCAGCTAGTCAGAAAAATTGCATTTATTTCAAAATAATTTGCTGTTGGATTAAACCTTTTTTAATCTCACCGGTCTAATGAGTATGAACGAACAAAAAAACATATTGGATTTCATACATTCTAAAAAAACTGATTCTCCGGATGAGGTGTTTTTTGAGAACTTGGCAGCTGATATTATTGCAAAGCAGCAACAGCCAATTATCAAGATGCCGTTTTATAAAAAATCAGTTTTTAAATGGAGTGCAGCTGCAGCGATTGTAATCTCGTTTGTTTTTTACTTCGGTCAACTTGAAATAACTTCTTCTCCAGAATTTGCTCAATTGAATCAGCTATCTGACGAAACGATTTTAAACTACTTGGAGAGTACAAAACCTGAATCGTCGATAGCAATTGCGGAAGTTTCGAACTACCAAACAAAGAATACGGATGCAATTTTCTTGAGTTTGGAGCAGGAGGTAGATCAAAAAACAATCATTCAATACGTTGATGATGTATATGGAGATTGGGAAGAAGAAACAGATTTGTTTGATTTAAAAAATTAAGAATATGAAACGATTAACATTTTTATTGGTAACACTTTTAACAGTGTCAATCAGTACAGCATCTTTTGGTCAAGAGAAAAAAACTGAAATCTCAAAAGAGCAACGAAAA
>DATGOZ010000240.1:0-2058 GCA_035305395.1 Taishania sp.
TAAACAAAGTTATTCAAGGCGACTGCTTAGAGGTTATGAAAAATATTCCGAGCAAATCCATTGATATGATTCTTTGTGATTTACCATATGGAACAACTCAAAACAAATGGGATTCGGTAATTGACTTAGAACAACTTTGGGAACATTATGAAAGAATCATCAAAGATGATGGAGCAATTGCATTGACCGCTCAGGGACTATTTACAGCAAAGTTGATTATGAGTAATGAAAAGTTGTTCAAATACAAAGTGGTTTGGATTAAATCAAAATCAACAAATTTTCTTAACGCTAAAAAACAACCACTTCGTAAACACGAAGACATTTGTATTTTCTATAAAAAACAGCCTACATATAATCCTCAAATGACAAATGGAGAGGCATACGATAAAGGCATTAGAAAAGACCAATACACTGGTAGTTATGGAGATTTCAAACCAAGACACGTTAAAAGTAATGGAGAAAGATACCCGAATGATGTTGTTTGCTATGAAGAACAACCAATTGATGATTTTGTATATGTGAAAACAGCAGAATCAGAAGGTCCTGTTTTGCATCCGACACAAAAGCCAATTGAACTGGGTAGATATTTGATAAAAACTTTCACAAACCCTGGTGATGTAGTTCTTGACAATGCTTGTGGTAGTGGTAGCTTCCTACTTTCTGCAATTCTTGAAAACAGACAATTTATTGGAATTGAGAAAAATGAAGATGTTTTACTTCACAAGGTTAAACCAGTTGATTACATTAAAATTTGCACTGATAGGATTCAAGAAACACTTAAACGCAAGGAGATTGAAGAATCAACTTTAAGGTTATTCAATGAGCCAATTGCAAAATATCATACACTTAATTACAAAAACGGAAAAGCAAAAGCAAGTCCAGCAATTTATTAATAGAATTACCTGAAATGGCAAAAGTTACATACAACGAAAGAAGCTGGGCAATAGATGTTATAAGTGAAATCAGCTTGCATCTTGCAAATAAAAGTTGGCACTTTAAAAGTGCAGGTGGTGAAAGCACCATAAGCAACGAAAAGTCAAGTCTATTTCCTGATGTGTTGATTTTCAAAGACCAAACAAGAAATATCATTTTGCAAGGTTGGGAATTGAAAATGCCTGACACACCAATTAATGATGCTGAATTAATTAGCAATGCAATCAAAAAAGCCAAGATTTTACAAAGAGACAGTTTTATTCTGTGGAATGTAAAGAGTGCAGTTCTTTATTCTAAACAAGGAGATTCATTCTCAATTTTAAAAACTTGGAATGACATTGACATTAATAACCGAACAGAAGTAAAACCCAAAGAAACTCTTTGGAAATCATTACTACATACCATACTTTCAGACTTAAACGGCTATTTTGAATCAGGAGAAATTTCAGATGAAGTTTCAACAGAAATTTTAGCTGTTGATGCAATCATTGATGTTGTTCTCGAAAATATATCCTCAACAGCAGAAAACATAAGGGCAAATTTTAGAAGAAATTCAAGACTTGAAGCTCAAATAAACAACTGGTGGCTATCCTCGGCAACAGAATATGGTTATAATCCGACTGCAATAAAAGACGCTTCAAATAAATTACCTACTCTTTCAAAAGTAATTTTAACCGATTGGGTTTTCAAAATCATCTTCGCAAATGTGCTGAAAAGGCATTTTAATGAAGCAAGAGCAATAGAATCAATAAACAATGAAACTTCGATTGAACAAGCAAAGGAAATAATTGCCTCAATATCTGAGCATTGTAATTTCTGGAATATTTTCAGCGATAACCTTGCAATTGAGTTCATTTCTAATTCTGCTTGGAAACAAATTATCCAGTTAAATCAGTTTCTTTCATCAATCAACATTGCAGGAATTGAAATCGAAATCCTGCATAATTTACTCCAATCTTCAATTGTTTCAGCAAAACGTAAAGTAGCTGGACAATTTGCTACTCCTAAAAAGTTAGCGGATTTATTGGTTAGATTAACCATAGAAGACAAAGAAGGAATTGTAATTGACCCTTGTTGCGGAACAGGAACAATTATCAACCAAGCATATTTGCTCAAAGAAGAATA
>DATGOZ010000241.1:0-6329 GCA_035305395.1 Taishania sp.
ACATTGTGAGTAAGCAATAAACTGAAGGGTTGAAATATATAGAAATGCTAATAGGATTCTGATAGTCTTCATAAATTTTGTCTTTACATCTGTATTGTGAATGAATCAAAGTGATGAATAGTAGCTATGCTTTTTAATAATTTATCGCGTGTTGTGTGATCCACATTTTGACTTTGATAAGAAAGTGTAACAAATTTACCTTGTTTCACTTTGCATGTTATACCTGCATTTAATTGCGAATTCCAACGTTCAATTCTTTGATTAAGACGGTATGTATCAACACCATCTATAATTTGAATTTTTAATGTAACACTACCATTCTTTTCTTTTAAAATAACTGGCAATGAATTAGTTGAAGCGTCTTGCTGAGAGAACGCAAAATTGAATGTATAGATAAATAATAGAGACAAGAATGTTTTTCTAATTAACAAATTCATAAGTTAGTTTTTTTACTACTCTAATACAAAACAGAGATATTTAGCGCACTAAGATAAATAAAATTTATCACACCATTTATGTATGTTATTTATTTAACATTTTGTGAATTACATGAGTAGGTAGACCCACCACATTATTATACGAACCTTCTATCGCTACAATTCCAATTGCACCAATCCATTCCTGAATCCCATAAGAACCAGCTTTATCAAATGGTTTATAGTTATCAATATAATACGAGATTTCCTGATCTGACAACTCTTTAAATATAACTTTTGTTGTACAGGATTCAGTTGATATAAGACCATTCTTAACCAAACATACACCTGTGATAACCAAATGACTTTTACCTGAAAGCAATCTAAGCATCATCGTTGCCTCAGTTTTATCCTTAGGCTTACCTAAAATTTGTTCATCAACGCAAACAATTGTATCAGCAGTTATCAAGACCTCATCCGCTTCCAATTCTCCAGCCAACGCTATAGCTTTGTTTTTTGCAACATGCATTGCTACCTCTGAAAGTGAAAGATTTTTTGGAAATGATTCATCCGTATCTGCAACACGTACTTCAAAATCATATCCCATTTCTTGAAGTAATTGTTTCCTCCTTGGAGAATTTGAACCTAAAATAATTTTCATTGAACAATAAATAAATATAATAAACCTAAAACCATAGACAACTTCAAAAGTACCTTACTTATTCGAACTACTGTTTCTTCTTTTGCTACAAAAACGATGATGACAATTACTAAATTCATCAATGCTGCAAGCGTAATTGGCATCCCTTTTAACCAATTAAAATTTGAAATTGTAAATACAACATTGACAAAATAATATACTGGAAAAATTAAGACCAATAATGCAACAAGCTGTAGCGCTTTCTTACCTCCAATCAACATCGGTAAAGTTTTAGCTCGAATAGCTAAATCTCCTTTCACATCTTCCACATCTTTCACTATTTCACGAGCCAAATTTTGCATAAAAGCACATATCATAAAAGCAAACACCACTCGAAAAATCGGAACAAAGAATACCTTATCTATCAAGGATACATCCAACATATTTGCTATTGGAAATTCTAATTCAACAAGAAGCAAGGAAAGATAAAGTACCAATACAGACAATAAAGAAACGACAACATTTCCTATAATTGGCTTCTTCTTCAAAGACACGCTGTACCACCACAACAAAACGGTTGCTGTAAAAAGAATCAACAACAGTTGTACGGATTTAAAAAGCCAGCTTAAATACAAACCGATAAGCACAGCAATGATATTAAATATCCAATGTAAAACAATTGCCCATCTTCTTTTTATTGAACGACCAATCACCACTTTTTTTGGTCTATTGATTCGATCTGCACGAACATCAAAATAATCATTGATGATATTTCCTGCCGCTGCAATAAAAACAGTTGAAACAACAAGTAACAAAAATGGTAACGTAACAACCTCCACTTCTGGATTAAATTGCGATAAATACAACCTCACTCCAAACATAGTCAGAGCAATAATTACTAAATTAAATAGTCGTATTAATCGAATAAAACCCATTTATTTTAAAATTTTATATTCGGTTCTTCTGTTTTCTTGGTGAGCTGCCTCTTTCTCTCCTTCAGTTGCCATTTTATTTATCTCATCATCGTTAATCTTAGGTTGACTTTCTCCATAACCTTTCGCCACCAAACGGTTAGCATCAATTCCTTGTCCAATTAAATATTCAACAACTGAATTAGCTCTTTCTTGTGACAATATCAAGTTAGCTTTTTCATCACCACGTGTATCCGTGTGTCCGCCAATCTCAATTCGAATTGATGGATTACGATTCAAGAAATCAGCTAACTTATTCAACTCAACCGAAGACTCCGGTCTTAGTGTCGCTTTTGACAAATCAAAGAAAACATTTTTTAGAGAAACTGGAATATCCGAAGTAATTGGAACTAAAGGTACGTCCATTTGAAACGCTTCTTGATTCTCCTTTACAACCATATTGAAGTTTTGAGAGAAAAATAAATATCCTTTATAATTGACATTGAGTACATATTCTCTATTTGTTGGTAAGGAAACAATGAATTGTCCTGTCACTTTATCTGCTTCAGAAATAATTACCGTTTCACCAGATTGGATATCAATTAATTCAAAACGTCCAGGAAGAGGTAGTTTATTTGTCGCATCAAACACAACTCCCTCAAAATAAACTGTTTTAGTTGGCCTAAGCTCTTCAGGCAATTCGAAATAGTAAATATCTAAATCCCCATATCCTCCCTCTCTATCAGAAGCAAAAAAAGCGATATCTCCAGTCGGAGCAACCATTAATGAGTGCTCATCATACTGTGTATTAATTGGATAACCTAAATTTACTGCTGGTCCCCAATTCCCATTTTTATCCTTTCTTGAAACGAAGATATCAGAACCTCCCATCCCGACATGACCTCTTGAAGCAAAATACAACGTTTGACCATCTGGGTGAATCAAAACAGACTCTTCCATATAAGGTGTGTTAATTGTATTGGGCAAAGGCTTACCAGCACTCCAAGTTCCATCTTCTTGCAAAGTACTTACATAAATATCACTATTCGGCATTTCACCAGGTCTACTTACGCGACGAACGTAATACAACGTTTTTCCATCAGCAGACAATGAAGGTTGTGACTCCCAATTAGAAGTATTTACCTTTCCAGGTAAATTAACTGGATCAAGCCATCTTGTACCTAATCTTTTGGTGTAAAACAAATCACAGCTACCCCACCCTTCACGACCAGGACCATAATCTTTACCTGTTTCATCCGAGCAAGCTACAAAAATCAATGTCCGCCCATCAGCAGAAATTGTCGGCGCTCCTTCATTTCTAATCGTATTGATATTGGGTGGCATTGGTACAGCTGTTTCCCATGTCTTTCCATCTTTCGACTTAGAAACGAAGAAATCTTCCTGTTTACCCATCATTGCCTCCTTGTTTTTCAACTCGCGTGTAAATAAGATTGTTTTACCATCAACTGTAATCGTCGGATAGTATTCAGGATCTTTCGTATTGATAGCTGGACCAAGGTTGATTGGATTGAATTTAGATGGATTCGCAATTGCTTTTAAAGCAAACTCTGATTTAGCAATCAAATTAGTTGCTTCTTTCAACATTTGAGGATTTGCATTTCTAACGCGTTGATATAACTCTAAATTTTTAAGTGCGCCGTTGTAATCTCCCGTCATAAACTGTGCATTACCCAAATAGAAATAAGTACTTCCTGTTTGAGCGTGATTTGGATTAATCCCCAAGGCAGCCTCATAATGTGGAATTGCATTTTTGAATTCTCCACAGTTTTCATACAACTCAGCAACTAATAAATGTGCCTCAACAAACCTTGGATCTTTCTCAATGGCCTTTTCTGCTAATTCAATACCAGCTCTAAAGTTTGGTGTCCCTCTCTGTGGATCAATTGTTTTATTGGGAGCAACCATTGCTTCTTCAAATAATTTAATCGCCTTCTTGTTCGAAGTAGAATAATGCATTTGAGAGATACTGCAACTGTAAAATAAACTTACAAAGAGTAGAACTGATAAATATTTCATAACTAAGGTATATTCATAAATTTATGCGTTTGCAAGGAAACTGTCCACTTTGGATTTTTCTTTACATACTCAATAATTTCAGGCAAAAATCGTTCCTGTTTTGTCCATTCAGGTTGCAAAAACAATTTACAATTCGACCTTACTTGCTTCGCATGTTTCTCCGCCCAAGCAAAATCAGCTAGATGATTGATAACAACTTTCAATTCATTTGCCTTTTCATACGCTTCAGGGACTGGCTTTTTAAATTTCTTTGGAGAAAAACAATACCAATCTACATTTCCTAGTAAATCAGATGTCCCAGATGTCTCTATCGCAACTTCAATTTGGAGCTGTTGCAACTCATCCACAAGCGTAGTAAGATTATACAAAGCTGGTTCTCCTCCTGTAATAACACAAAAATCAGCACCACTCTTAACAACCTCATTGACCAAATCTTCAATTTTCATATTCGGATGGTTCTCAACATCCCAACTCTCTTTCACATCACACCACACACATCCGACATCGCAACCTGCTAAGCGAATAAAATATGCAGCACGTCCAGCATAAAACCCTTCCCCCTGTATTGTATAGAAATATTCCATTACAGGTAACTCTATACTAGTATCAACTTCTCTAAAATGCATTTATATACAAAATCTTACTTTACAAATATATGTATAATAAAATTTTAATTGATTCAATTAAAGATTAAATCAGGAATAGTAACTTCATTTTTAATTGTAAATTTGTTCTATAACCTGAATTATGAAATATATTTTAACTACCAGTCTGTTCCTTAGTGTTTGTTTCGCTAGCTTTAGTCAACTCAATCTGAAAAACAACTTGGATAAACCTTACAATTTTTCGGTAGCAATCTTTTACTCAAGCTTCAGATACAGTGGATGGATTACCAAGGGATGGTTTCATTTAAATCCAGGAGAGGAAATTCAAATATTCGAAAAAAATCCAAGAGAAAAATACCTATACTACTATGCCGTTTCCGAAACAGACACCATTTCTGGATACAAAAAATTTTTAGTCAACCCAAAGGAAAGTACCTTCATCATTGAAGGAGCTTTATTACACACAACAAAGGCTCATAATCCTAATTATGAATGGTATAAATTCAAAGAAGTTAAAATAAAGCGAAGAGAAAGAAAAGGGAAGGCAATGGTTTTGGAAATCAATCCGTGATTACTGCTCTACCAATTTAACATGAACAACCAAGTCATCCACACAATTATCCTGATTGACAAAACCTAATTCGTTATCAAATTGAAACAAATGATGAAGATTTTTTTCGCGAAATTGCTTCAATAAGTTATCACAAAAAGCAGTTATTTCTGACTTTAATTCAGATGATTCGGGACATTCTAGCACACTGACTCCAATCAACTTACAATCATTCCCCAACTGAAAAAGTAGTTTTACATCATTGGTGTTCCCACTTAGCTTCGATAAAGTAGTATTAAATTCAGATGAAATCACATACATTCCATATACACGTAGTGATTCATCATTTTTTTCAAAAAAAATTGTTCCTGGAAATTCCTTTACGGCATGCTTTTCATACTGTCCAAAAGAACAAACATGAAACAATAAAAACAGCACAATAATTCTTGCCTTCAACCTCTTACAACTCGTCAAACTCTACGTTTGTATACATGTTATTTTCGACAGAACCTCCTCTTAATTTTTCGATTTCAGCTAGCGCCTCTTCAAATCCATCCTTAAACTTTTCAAAATCTTCTTTGTATAAGAAAATCTTGTGCTTTTGAAATGTCTCTATCCCATTCACTGTTACTTTTTTACTTTCAGTAACAGTCAAGTATAAATCATTACCTTTTGTTGATTTGACATCAAAAAAATACGTACGTTTTCCCGCTCTTACAGCTTTCGAGAAAACCTCTCCTCCACTTTCATTTTCCATAGTATCAGTAATAATTTACATTAATCACAGCTACAAAATTGCTTTTTTTTTCGAAATATGCAAGCAATTTCTTAATTATTTTCTTCGGCTAGCTGTTTAAAGTACATTTCACTATACTGACCTTCGCTGTTTAATAATTCTTCGTGACTTCCTTCTTCTACTTTAGTTCCTTCCACGATTACAATGATTTTATCTGCATTTCTCAACGAGGAGATTCGATGTGACACGATAATTGTTGAAGATACTTTAACATCATGCTTTAAATGATTCAAAATTATTTCCTCTGTTTCAGTATCAACAGCAGACAAACAATCGTCTAACAACAATAATTTAGGTTCCCTAATTAATGCCCTAGCGATACTAATTCGTTGTTTTTGACCTCCACTCAAATTCACTCCTCGTTCTCCTAATAC
>DATGOZ010000242.1:0-3816 GCA_035305395.1 Taishania sp.
AAAAATACCACGAAACTTTCTCCAAATCGAAGGAATTGCATTCATTGACGAAAATAAGATCGCTGTCAGCAATGAATATTTCAACAAGGCTTTCATCAACCAACCACAATCGCTAACGATTATTGATTTGACGAATTACATCAAATAGAGAAGGCGTCCCAATGGAACGCCTTCTAGCTAGTTTATATCGAGTCAATTATACTAATTGATTCAATGCAATTTCAAATGCTTTTTTAGCAATTCCAGTTTTTTGAGGATGTACTGCATGAACATTTTTCAATGCTTTTTCAATGGTAGCACTTACATCTTCAAAAATATTTTTATCCTTAATTTCTGTCAAATCATTTGACATTAAGTAAGCAAACACACGTGCCATTCCACAGTTTGAAATAAAATCTGGAACAACAGAAATTTGATTATCTGTTGAATCTGCAATTGGACCGAAGAAGATTTCTTTATCAGCAAACGGTACATTTGCACCACAAGCAACAACTTCCAATCCAGATTTAATCATGCGGTCAACTTGATCTTGCTGCACAATACGAGAAGCAGCACATGGAATAAATACATCTGCATTTACATCCCAAACTTTTGCGTTTACTTCTTCAAATGTCAACATATTTGGAGCTGAAAGCTCATTTCCATTCTTGTTCAAGAATAATTCTTTTACTTCTTCGAATGAATAACCTTCAGGATTAATCAACCCTCCTACCCTGTCGATGATTCCAACAACTTTTGCTTCTTGTTGTGCTAAGAAAAATGCTGCTGCAGAAGCAACATTACCCCAACCTTGCACAATCACTTTTTTCCCAGATACTTCTCCTCCCCAAATTGCATAATAGTGCTTAACAGATTCAGCAACACCATATCCAGTAATCATGTCAGAAACATTGTATTTTCTACTTAAGTCAGGAGTGTAAATTGCACTTTCAATAACTTGTGTTACACCTTCATTCAACTGACCAATACGTTTTGTCTTTTGCTCTGGTGTTGGAGAAAAATGTCCTTCAAAAACCCCTTCTTGTGGATGTTGAACCCCAACTTCTTTACACATTGGAATCACCTCATGCACTTCATCCACATTCATATCTCCACCAGTTCCATAGTATGTTTTTAAGATTGGAGCAACTGCTTTGTACCATCTTTTCAAAACATCTTTTTTACGTGGATCTTTTGGATCAAAATCGATACCTGACTTAGCTCCACCAATAGCAGGCCCAGCTACAGTAAACTTCACTTCCATTGTTTTTGCTAATGACTCAACTTCACGCTTGTCAACTCCAACACGCATCCTTGTTCCACCACCAGCAGCACCTCCTCTCAACGAGTTAATTACAACCCATCCCTTTGCTTCTGTTTCTGAATCATGCCACTCAAATACAATTTCTGGCTGCTTATTCTCAAATTTCTCTAATAGATCCTTCATGTTCTTTTCTTAAAAATTCAAACTAGTGTGCTGGACAAATGTAATGAAAGAATCCGAATTAAATAGATTGAAGCTGAAACGGAATTAGGAAATTTAAAATTGTGAAATTCATCAAAACAAGCTAATTTTACATCTCAAATAATTATTTCAAAATGAAATCTATTAACGTACAAGAACTTAAAAGCATGTTCGAAAATCAAGAAGAGTTTATTCTAATTGATGTGAGAGAGCAACACGAATTTGAACAAGCAAATTTGGGAGGAAATTTAATTCCAACAAGCGAATTTGCTAATCGCTATACAGAAATTCCAAAAGAAGGAAAAGTTGTTGTACATTGTAGATCAGGCATGAGAAGTGCAAATGTGATTCAGTGGTTAGAACAAAACCTTGGTCACACAAATCTTTACAATTTAGAAGGTGGAATCATGGCTTGGAGTCAACAAATTGATCCATCATTACATGTAGGATAATGAACTCATTCGGACAACTTTTTAGAATCCAATTATTTGGCGAGTCTCACGGAGATTGCGTCGGAATTCTAATTGATGGTTGCCCTCCTGGGATTTCTATTTCGGAAAAACTATTTGAAACCGATTTAAAACGCAGACAAGGAGGAAATCAAAAAGGAACTACACCTAGAAAGGAAGATGATATTCCATGCATCAAAAGTGGAGTATTTAATGAAACATCTACTGGAGCTCCTATTTTGATTTATTTTGAAAATAAAAATACGCGAAGCGAAGACTATCAACAAATTCGCTCCATTCCTCGACCTGGTCACGCTGACTTCGTTGCTCACAAAAAATTTCAAGGATTTGAAGATTATCGTGGTGGTGGGCATTTTAGTGCTAGACTAACTACTGGTATTGTTGCTGCCGGTTGCATCGCGAAACAATTAATTGGCGATATGAATGTATCTGCTTCAATCATTGAAATTGGAGGAGAAACAGATCTAGATAAAGGTCTCCAAAAAGCAATTAATCAAAAGGACACAATTGGCGGTATCATTCAATGCACTGTTTCCAATGTCCCAATAGGACTTGGTGAACCTTATTTCGATTCACTCGAGTCAAGAATTTCTCAAGCAATGTTTTCAATACCTGCTGTTAAAGGGATTGAATTCGGTATCGGATTTAAGTCTGCACAATTGTTTGGTTCAGAAGTAAACGACTCAATAATCGACGAAACAGGTAAAACTGCAACAAACAACGCAGGAGGAATCAATGGCGGTATTTCAAACGGAAATGATCTCGTGTTCAGAATAGCCATAAAGCCTGCATCTTCTACCCCTAAGGAGCAAACGAGCTTCAACTGGCATACAAACACCTTAGAAACTTTTTCTATAAAAGGACGTCATGACTTATGTGTCGCATTGCGAGCTCCAGTCATTGTAGAAGCTCTGACTGCTATCGTTCTTGCTGACTTTACACTTTTGAATAAATAACAAAATAAAAAAGGGACGCTCACACGTCCCTTTCTATCAAATTCTTGATTAGTTAGTGAACAACATGAATAAAACCTTGTTTAGTCACTTCTTCTCCACCAGCTATTTTACCTGTAATCGTATAGAAGTAAACTCCTTCACTTACTAAGTTTCCTTTCATATCTCTACCATCCCATGCACCGTAAACATCGTTGTATTCATAGATAACATTACCCCATCTATTTACAATGATACAGTTGAATTCAGTAACTCCATCTGAAGTCACAAACCACAAGTTGTTTCCAGCTTGAGAAGACAATGAAATAATGTTTGGCGCTTCAATATCACAGAATTTATATGCAATATTCGCCGTATCTGAATATGTGTGACATTCATTAGATACAGTCAACACATACATTCCCGGAGAATCCACTTGAATTGATGGCGTCGTTGCCCCTGTACTCCATAAGTAATTCACTGGATAAGGTGAATCCCATGAATTAAGTTCATAAACAACATTTTGACACAAAATCGTATCATCAATTACTGTCCAAACATAAGGAGGGAAGTTCAATTCAATTGACGTATCTGGACAAACATCATTCGTATGGAATGTCAAACGATAAGTTCCTTCATGCGATACAAAAACACCTACACCTTCAGTACCTCCAACTAATGTATCACCATAGTCAAATGTCAATGTAGTATCTTCAAGATAAGGTGTTGATGGATTTTCATAAATCGTCCAGTACCCGCCGAATAAAGATTGAACTTGAATAGTGTACTCTGCCATATTACAAGAAACATCTGGTGCTGTTACCTGTGGAGCAGGAACTAATCTCAAATATGTTGTATCTGTCAATCCACATTCATCTGTAAAAACTAATCGATAATCTGTAACTCCAGGATCAGCTGTAAAAATTGGATCAATAATATTTGGATTACTAAATGTTCCTCCAGGAGCACT
>DATGOZ010000243.1:0-8464 GCA_035305395.1 Taishania sp.
CGTACAACATTTTTTCAAAATGCGGGACTTTCCAAAGCATATCGACTGAATAACGTGCAAATCCACCTCCAACTTGATCGTAGATTCCACCCATTGCCATTTTGTCGAGTGTTAATTCGACCTGTTTGAGTACAGTCTCGTCGTTTTTTGTTGTACCATAATTCAATAAAAATTGAAGATTATTAGGAAGGGGAAATTTAGGAGCCTTATTGTTGCCTCCTTCTAGTTTGTCAAATTGTCGTTTCCAACGAGTAATCATTTCGTCTAACTTATCAGCTCCAAAAGTTACTTGAGGAGCTGGAAGGTCTATCAATTCCGAATTGACTATTCCTTCGTGTAGTTTTTCAGCATATTCCGTAACTTTAGGTAAGTCTGTAACAAAAATGTGTTGCAAGGATTGTAAGATATTCATCCACTGCTCTTTTGGAAAATATGTTCCCCCATAAATAGGTTGACCATTTGGTAGTGTAATGCAGTTGAGCGGCCATCCTCCTCGTTGTGTCATTAATTGAACGGCAGTCATATAAACCTGATCAACATCCGGGCGTTCTTCTCGGTCAACTTTTACATTGATGAAATACTTATTCATTATTTCAGCAACTTCTGGATTTTCAAATGATTCATGTTCCATCACGTGACACCAATGACAGGCAGAATATCCGATACTGATTAATACCAGTTTGTTTTCTCTTTTAGCGATTTCAAAAATGTCTTCACTCCATGGGTACCAATCAACAGGATTGTATGCATGTTGTAATAAATAGGGTGAAGTTTCGTTTATAAGAGAATTTGCTTTTTTCATGTTGTAAAAATAGGATTTTAAATAGTATTCTGTCTTTGTATTATTTTCAAATAAATTACCTTTGTTTTCATGATGTATTCCGTTATTGACGTTGAAACGACAGGAGGCAGTCCGAAATCTTCAAAGATTACGGAAATTGCTATCTATCGTCATGATGGAAGTCAAGTTGTTGATGAGTTTATCACCTTAGTCAATCCGGAGATGAAAATCCCTGAATTTGTTTCAAACCTGACAGGAATTACGGATGAAATGGTTGAGAATGCCCCGAAGTTTTACGAAGTTGCTAAGAAAATTGTAGAGTTTACAAGTGACACAATTTTTGTAGCGCATAATGTAAACTTTGATTATGGAATGATTCGAGCTGAATTTAGACGATTAGGGTATGATTTTAGGTTGCCGCATTTATGTACAGTGCGTTCTGCGCGACATATCATTCCAGGTTTTGAGTCGTACAGTTTAGGGAAATTAACACGTTCATTGGGGATTGATTTAATTGGGCGACACCGTGCAGGAGGAGATGCATTGGCAACAACAAAATTATTGTCACTGCTTTTAGAACGAGATCAGAATTCAATTAATTCATTGATACAATATGAATTAAATCCGAATCAACTGCATCATTTATTGGATTTAGATGCAATAGAAGAAATTCCAAATCGCGCGGGGATCTACAAGTTTTTTGATGAAATGAATCAGTTGATTTATCTCGGAAAGAGTAAATCGATCCGCACGCAAGTTGAAACACATCTAAAAAATGCTTCTGTTAAAAAGAGTGCTGAATGGTGCAGAGAAATAGCTAGAGTTGAATTTATTTTGACTGGATCGGAATTGATTGCAGCAATTTTGGAACACCAAATTTTGAAAAATGGGAAACCAAAATATAATCGTGCTAAAAGAACAAATGCTAGTTCTACTGACTTGTTATTTGACAATACTGTTCGTGAATTAGATTTCAATGGTGAAACATTCTTTCTGTTAGGGAAAGGTCGATCAAAACATGAAAAAAGTCTGATTTATGTAGAACGTGGTAGTTTTGCAGGTTATGGCTATGCTCCATTTCACATGAATCGTCAAGGTCCTCTAACGTGGAAGCGATTTATTACTACATCTGTTGTAGATGAGGCGATTCAACAATTAATTGCACAATCAATAAAAAAACATAAACTTGAAAAAATTATTATTTAATACGAAATACATGAAACTGAATTTACTGTTCATTTTTACAATCCTTAGTGGCTTGTTTTTTTCTTGTAAATCCAATTCAGGAGATGAAGCGAATGCGGATGAAAAGAAGATTGATAAATATGCTTACGAGGATACTTCGCTTCCTTTTGATGAACGTTTGAAAGATTTTATTGTACGTAAAATTGGGACAGCTCCAAATGAAGAATACACACTGAAAATTTATGAGGAGCATTTGAATGATGACGATAAAAAAGACATCATTATTACAGTTAATCGCCTGCAATATGCTATTCAAAATGCGAAAGAGAACAATCGTTTGAATAGAGCAGAAGAAGTCGGATTTTTCGGGAATTATAATTACATTATTTACTATAGTAGTATCACAAATCAATTTATTGATCCAATCATCATGGGATCTTCTCCTTTGCAAGAATTGGATATTGCATTTGACAACATTTCTTCAACAAAGCACAAGGATCTGATAGCTGATTATGCGATTAGAAATTCACAATTTCGCAAATACTTTCTGTTTATTGATGATCGACCAGTTTATGCCTTCCATTGGAAAAAATACGATGGTTGGGGAACGGATAATTTAGAGGCATATTGCTTTGAATTAGATAAGGGAACTTATAACGCGACAAAAGACATTGTAATCAGAAAAGCGACAATGAAAAATATTGGTCCTGACGAAGATTATACGAAGATCAAACCAGAGATCACTTGTACTGGTGAGTTGATTAAGCGTTTCTTCTACAATGACAAGGACGGAAAATATTACACTCCGAATTAATGGAACATTTCATCGAAGTTAAACGACATGCACGTTATTTCTTAGAAGGAAATACACGTTCTAAGAACTTGCTTGTTGTTTTACATGGCTATAGTCAATTAGCGAAATATTTCATTCGCAAATTTGATATTGCATTTGAAGATTGGTGTGTGGTAGCACCTGAAGGAATGAATCGATTCTACACGCAAGGTCACTCAGGAAGAGTAGGAGCTTCTTGGATGACGAAAGAAGCACGAGAGTATGATATTTTAGATAATGTAGCTTATCTTGATGCCCTGATTACAGATTTATCTACAAACTATTCGTTTGATCAAATTACGATTTTAGGTTTCTCTCAAGGAGCAGCAACTGCAGCACGCTACTTCTATTCTCCTTTAAACAAAGCAACCAATTTTATTGTATGGGCATCTGTTTTGCCACCAGATTTAGATAAAGAAAATCTTTTTAATGCAAAATTAGATGATAAAAAACGTTTTTTTGTTTTGGGTACAGAAGATGAATTTTTCAATGAGAATCAGCAACAAGAGGTAAAACAGTTTTTTGAAAAATTACAATTTGAGGTACTCACATTTGAAGGTAAGCACGACATAGATTCAAAAACATTGGGTCATATTTTAGAAAAACTGTAATTTTGGCACGCTTTATGGACAATGCCAAACAAAAATTAAACATGAAAAATATATTATTTTTAGTTAGCTTATTTGCTTTTACATTCTCTTTTGGACAAGATGAAAAAGCTGATAAAATCTTGAAAGCCTTTTCAACTAAAGTTAAGGGAAGTCAATCTTTTTATTTAGAATTTTCTTCAAATATCAAAAATTCATCTTCAGGGACAAATGAAAACAATACTGGAAAAGGTTGGGTAAAAGGGGATAAGTATTACGCAACATTTGGAGATATTACTCGTTTGTCAAATGGTAAGAAGTCTTGGACAATCATTAAAGAAGAAAAATCAGTTTATGTTTCTGATGAGAATTCTGATGAAGAGTCAATCAACCCTAAGAAATTGATGACAATGTGGGATACAGGCTTCAAAAGTAAGTATGAAAAGGAAACTAAACTCGGAGAAGAAACAGTTCATGTGATTAATTTGTATCCAAAAGATCCTAAAAAAGCGGATTACCATACAATTGTTTTGTACATCGCTAAGTCGAACAATGAACTTAAAAAAGCGGTTTTGAAAGGAAAAGATGGTACAGTCATGACATATACTGTGAACAAATTACAGTTTAATGTCGATGTATCAGATTCAAAATTTGTGTTTGATAAATCAAAATATCCAGGATATCAAATTATTGAAGATTAATAAAAAGCCCGATTGCAAATGTAATCGGGCTTTTTTATTAGAAAGAGACTTGTGCTTGCAATCGCAAGAGATGACCTTTTTGAAAGTTGTTTTGCATCTGAAAGTCTTCATATCTTCTCTCAGATAGCATATATTGAACAGTTAGTTTGAAGTATTTCAACGGTTGCCACTCTACTCCAAATTCAAGCTCGTTGACGTGGTGAGATCGAGCGTCTAATTCAAATTTCTTACCTCCATTGTAGTATTCATATTTTGCAAAAGGAATGAATAAATGATTTTTTAATTTCAATTGGTAGTTGAGTAAGATATAACCACCTTTTAGCTTACGTGTTTCGATTGAATCTGTGTATTTATTAAATTCTGGTCCACGACCAATATTGTATTCAGCTTGAATTCCAAAAGGTTTTGGATGCCAAATTGCACTAACCCCCACACGTTGATCTTTGTAATTCAATGTACCGTTGTGTTTAACTCCTATACTGATATCATCAGCTCGCATGTGATACAATCCCGTATATCCTTGAATGCTTCCTTCAAAAATTTGGTTTTTGATCTTAAAAGGGTAAGTAGCACGTAAAACAATGTGTTTGTTATTATTTAATTCTTTTGTGTTTAGTGGTTGTCCGTTTATGACACCTAAAGCAACAACACCAAAATCACCACTTCCTTTCAAACCTTGATCAACCAAATCTTTGAATAGTTGACGAAATTTTGGAGGTGCCCACATGAAATAAATCCCTAAATCGCGTTCGTTGGCAAATGAGCTATTCAATCCATCATTTCGATCGAGAGAAAGTCTATTGCGACTAGATTGCATATTTTCAAAGCTATATGGAACCTTTGATTGTCCGATTCTAAATCTAAATTCATTCTTTTTGTCAACTCCTAAATCAAAATAAGCATCTCGTAATTGAACAAAATTCTTTGAACCATTTATTCCTGATGCAAAATCGGGTTGAATATAGAATGATATCTGTGGGTGGATTTGACCAGAAAAGACAATTCTAGCGCGACGAATTGAAAAATTTGATCCTTCTCCCCAAGCTTTATCACATTGCTCACAAGTTAAGTCTGGATTGCTTTCAAATAGTCCATTGTATCTCAATTGGAGATAACCTCCAAAATTTATTTTCTGAAACCATTTACGTTCTTTAACAGGTTCATTAATGGTGTCAGACTGACTTATTGCAAGTTGTTGACAACATGAAATAGTAAGAAAAATGATTAACCGAGTTTTCACCTTGTAAATTTATTCGCCACAAATGTGCAACCTCATTTTTGATATTAACATATCATCAGTCGAATTTAACCTTTTGATAAAGTAGTTTCAAAAAACGATTTAGTACTAGGATTCGTTTGTTTACTTCGAATGATGCACTTATTCATTGACTAATTCAACTTCCTTGTGTTAACAATTCGTTAACAATAAGTACATATTAATTTTAAACTGATAGTTGGTTTAGTAGATTCTATTAATCTAACAATAACTTAGAGTTAACCTTTTCTGCAAACTACTTCTATATCTTTGGTAAAACTAATAACTAAGTTATGGCTAACAAAAAACATGTTATTCTTTTAGTTGATGATGATGTAGATATTTTAAAATTCGTTAGGTACAATTTAGAAAAGGCTGGATATCGAGTGATTTGTGCTGAAGATGGTGAAAAAGCAATTGAATTGACAAAGTTGCACCTGCCGTCACTAATCTTGATGGACTTAATGATGCCTAAAATGGATGGTATTGAAGCGTGTGAGCGAATTCGCGAGATCAAGGAGATTGAACAACCAATTATTACTTTTTTGACATCTCGTTCTGAGGACTACTCACAAATTGCAGGTTTTTCTGCTGGAGGAGATGATTATATCACTAAACCAATTCGTCCACGCTTACTGATGAGTAAAGTTGAAGCATTGTTAAGAAGAATAAATAAATCAACAGCGAGTGATGTAAAAAACCAAGTTGACGTTGTCGTAAATCGGCAAGAGTTTTATGTTGAGATTAAAGGTCAGCGCATTGTGTTGCCTAAAAAGGAATTTGAATTGCTTGAATTGTTAGTCAATTATCCTGGCAAGGTGTTTACACGGGAGCAAATCTTGGCAAAAGTATGGGGAAACGAAACCATTGTAGGTGAGAGAACAATAGATGTACATATACGAAAGTTAAGAGAAAAGCTAGGAAATGATTATATTCGTACAATCAAAGGTGTTGGTTACACATTTAAGGAAAATTGAAAAATTTAAGTCCATCCCAAATTTTATTGATTGGTAGCATTGCGGTGTTAACAACGACGTTTGGTGTGCTTCTAGGAGTCAATACTTTTTTTGAGCCATTGTCAATAAAAATCATCTTTGGATTACCTATTTTCATTGGAATTCTTAGCTATTTCATTTTTTATTTTATTATTCGTAAATTCATCAATGAACGTTTGAAGGTTCTATATCGATCAATCAGAAAGGATAAAATTAAACCAGGGACAGAATTTCGATTCCGTTTGTCTGAAAATGTAATCGCAAAAGCAGAAAAGGATACAGAGGAGTGGACGACTTCAAAGCAAGAAGAAATTGTCAGATTACAAGAACAAGCAAAATTTAGACGTGAGTTTTTGGGGAATTTGGCGCATGAATTAAAAACTCCTATTTTTTCTATTCAAGGTTACCTGCTGACCTTATTGGAGGGAGGGTTAGAAGATAAGAATGTCAACGTGATGTTTTTGGAACGAGCGTCTAAAGCAACCGATCGTATGGTTCATTTGATTGAAGATTTAGATTTAATCATGAAGTTGGAGGTAAATGAACTTCCACTGGATTTGAAAACGTTTGATTTAAAGGAACTTGTAAAGGAGATTTTTGAGGATCTCGAATCTACTGCTCGTGAGAAATCGATTACATTGAAATTTGAAAAACAATATGAGTCAATCTTGGTAAAGGCAGATCGAGCTAAAATAATGCAAGTTTTTACTAATCTATTGAAGAATTCAATTGCTTATGGAAATATTGGTGGCATTACGAGTGTACGTTTCTATGTGGTTGATGAGATTGTTACAATTGAAGTTTCTGATAATGGTCCTGGTATAGATGAAAAGTCAATGGGACGAATTTTTGAACGTTTTTATCGTGTTGAAAAGAGTCGAAATAGACATGACGGCGGATCTGGTTTAGGTTTGTCGATTGTAAAACACATTATTGAAGCTCATCAACAAACCATTCACGTAAGAAGTACGGAAGGAATGGGTACAACCTTCGTTTTTACGCTAGATGCAGGTGAATAATCTGCTCTTTATTGCTAATTTTACATCATGGATTTTCAATTAGTTTCAGAATTTAAACCTACTGGAGATCAACCTGAAGCGATTGCTGAATTGGTTGCGGGAATACAGCTTGGACGTGCACATCAAACACTTTTAGGAGTTACAGGAAGTGGTAAGACATTTACCGCTGCAAATGTGATTCAACAAGTGAATCGTCCAACGTTAATTTTATCTCACAACAAAACGCTTGCAGCTCAGTTGTATGGAGAGTTTAAGCAGTTTTTTCCTAATAATGCTGTTGAGTATTTTGTTTCTTATTACGATTATTACCAACCGGAGGCTTATTTACCTGTTACTGACACATACATCGAGAAAGATTTACAGATTAATGATGAAATTGAAAAGTTGCGTTTGTCAGCAACATCAGCGCTTTTATCAGGTCGTAAAGACGTTATTGTAATCGCATCTGTTTCGTGTATTTATGGTATTGGGAATCCAAATGAATTTGCGAACAGCATCATTTACATTAAAAGAGGGGAGACGATATCACGCAATAAATTTTTGTACAAATTGGTTGAAAACTTGTATGCAAGAGCTAATGAGGAATTCAAACGTGGGATGTTTCGTGTCAAAGGAGATACAATTGACATATTCTTAGCTTATGCAGATTATGCCTTGCGTATTGAGTTTTGGGGAGATGAAATTGAAAGTATAACTGCAATTGATCCTGTTTCTAACCAGCGATTGGAATCTTTCCTTGAAATCAATATTTATCCTGCAAATATTTTCGTATCAAGTCCCGAAAATACCAAACAAGCACTCGACCAAATTGGCGAGGATATGGTGGTTCAAGTTGAAAACTTTAGAAAAGAAGGAAAATTGATGGAGGCGAAACGTTTGGAAGAAAGAGTTTCGTATGATATGGAAATGATTCGCGAGTTGGGTTATTGTTCGGGAATTGAAAATTATTCGCGCTATTTTGATCGAAGACAACCAGGAGAGCGACCTTTCTGTTTGTTGGATTATTTCCCAGAAGATTTTTTACTCATTGTAGATGAGAGTCACGTAACAATTCCTCAGATAAGGGCGATGTATGGTGGTGATAGGGCGAGAAAGATTAACCTTGTTGA
>DATGOZ010000244.1:0-8199 GCA_035305395.1 Taishania sp.
TTCAGTGGAATGAGAGAATTATATGGAGCATTCCAAAATCAATCAATTAAACCGACTGAAAATGCAATCAATGGAATTCAAAATGCATTGAAAGCAATCAATGAAGGTTGGGAGTCAATTGATTTGACTGCAGCGATGGAATTTGTTCGCGATGATGCAAATATGATTAAGAATCAAGCTGGAAGCAGCAGGTTCTTCCCTACAAAAACATTCTCTTTGAAAGTAAATAAAGACAATGTAATCAAATCGGGAGTTGTTGCTAAGAATGCTGACAAATCTAAGATGATGGATGAGGTTGTCTTCACAATTGGAGCAAGAATTTTGACTCGTGAAGAAATCATGATGTTGGATATCTTGGCTAACAATGAATGGAAGAGAGGTATTTACTTCTCAAGTCCTTATGGAAGTCAAGTTTCTAGAGCATTGTTGAATGCAGGAGCGTTGAAACAAACTGGATCAACTTACGAAGTAAATCCAATGATTCAAGATGCACCAATTGATGTTGAGGAAATGCATGCAAGTTTGATGACTGTCCAACATTTTGGAAAAATGAATGATCCAAAAGTATTGACAGATTATTATGCTAGAAGACACGTAATTCAATACAGAAGTCAGTTTGCTGCGTTGGCGAGATATTATTTACACCAAGTAGATAAGGCAAACAGAGTGAAAACATATCCAGCAGCATACATCGATATGTTGAAGACTCAAAATACCCCAGAAAGTAAAGAACTTCTTGAACTAAGAGCAAATGCAGATAAAATCATTGCTGAAAATAAGAAGAAGGTGACAGAAATCTTGGATAGATGTGAGCAAGTAATGCCAGTGGCAATTGTACTTGATGGTGGTGAACCAAATCAATCTGCTGTATTTGAATACCAAGGTGCAAAATATCCAAGATATTCAGATGGAGTTACAGGTGATTTCGTTCAAATGTACTATGATGCAGGAAACATTGCAGGTGCTGAGAAGTTAGGTGTGCAGTTAGAAAAACAATACAGACAAGCAATTGAGTTTTTCTTGAATGCTCCAACGCATTTGGTGCTTAATTCAGCTAATCATGCACATTTCTTCGCAGCTGTTGATTCGTATTTACAATTGTTCGCTGCTTCAAATGATATAGGAGGTAACCCAGATGGACAATTTGCGAAAACAACTGAGAAGTACGTATCAGAATTGATGAATCAAAAGTTGAACGATTTATACAAACGTTTAGAAACTGAGATTTCAAGTGATGCTACTCGTGGAAGAAAGGCAATGGATTTATTGTCATTGAAGGATTACTTTGAAGCATTGTTCTCTGAGTTTGGTTTTGGAAGTGCAAATCAGCCAATTCAGAATGCAGCTCCAAACATGGACTTTAATCAGTTGATTCAAGAACAATTGAAACAAGATTCTGTTTTAGAATAAACGAAATATGCATCGATCTCCCAAACTTTTTAGAAAGATATTTCCAGCTAGAGTTTGGGAGATTTCTGCTTCAGATAACACCATTTACCTCACCTTTGATGACGGACCAAACCCTGAAATTACGCCCTGGGTACTGGATTTTTTGAAAGAGAATAACATAAAAGCTACTTTCTTTTGTGTTGGTGCCAATGTGGCAAAATATCCAGATATATTTCAACGTATTTTAGATGAAGGTCACCGCGTTGGTAACCATACGATGAATCATCAGAATGGAATGAAATGTAGTCAATTTGAGTATCTAAAATCCATTACTGAAGCAAATCAGCTCATTCAATCAGATTTATTTCGACCTCCTTACGGACGTATGAATAGAAAGTTGGATGGCATAATCTCCAAACGATTTAAGATCATTATGTGGTCGTGGTTAGCCAAAGACTATGATCAACAATATCCAATTCAGAAAATTTTTGATTCCCTAGAAGATATAAAGCCAGGAGATATCTTGGTATTTCACGATAATCAAAAAATGGAAGTAAGATTGAAATCGATTCTTCCCACCTCCATTAAAATTCTTCAAGAAAAAGGGTTCAACTTTGAACTTATTGCTTAGCTTCTTTTCGTTCAACTAAAGATACTTTTTTCAGAATTTGCATACGATAACCTTGTGGGTCGATGTATTTTTCGAATTCGACTAACAGTTCCTTTCCAAGTGCATTTCTACCTTCTGCACGTAAATAGCGTATTGTGGCATCTTCATTTTGAATTGATAAAGCGGCAGTATATCCATTATCAGGAACATGCTCACCTACAATCAAAAAGTTATATGGTCCACTTTCTACAAAACCTTGGAACGTCGTCATAAATTCTCCTTTTTGTTGTAAAATGCGCAAGGCTCTTTCATTGGAATGTGAAATAGGTTGTGCTTTATTGAATTCTTGATTGTCAAGATACTCTTCATATTTTGCAATACGCTCTTTTGATTCCTTTACCTTTCCATTTGGGTCATAAAATGATATTTCTTCTGAAAAGAATGGTTCATTATTTTGAATTTTTTCTCCAATTCGTCTTGTTGCAAATAACACTCCTCCATTTGAATAATAGTGATACCTAGTGATTGCCCCATATTTTCCACTTGAGATAACTTCTTCTTCAATTTTTGTAATGATATCATTTTGGTCTAAATAAGCCGTTGCTGTTACAGCAGATCCATCTTCTTTAGAATAAGTTAGACTTTCAATTTTAACCAAATTCGGCAAGTTATCATCAATGTTTTGCATCAATTCATCGTATTCACCATCTTGGATGATTTCCTTTTTCTGAGCAATTTGATCAGTTGTCTCTTCTTGTTTTGTGCTATTACAAGCGACAAATAATATAGTTGCGATGAGAATGAGTGAAATTTTCATGAAGCTTACATTTTTGATGTTATAACGCGTATTTTAACAAATGTAACAAATTTTGAAATTACCTTTGTATCATGTCTTCTCAGAATAATTCAATTAAAGAACAAATTAGCTTACTTCCAGAAAAGCCTGGAGTGTATCAGTATTTTAATGCTAGTGGACAAATTATATATGTTGGGAAGGCTAAAAACCTGAAAAAGAGGGTTAGTTCCTATTTCAATAAAACCTTAGACAACAATAAGACACGTGTTTTAGTTAAATCAATTCAGTCGATTAAATACATTGTTGTTGACACAGAACTAGATGCACTTTTATTGGAAAACAACTTAATCAAGGAATACAAACCACGTTATAATATTTTATTAAAAGATGATAAGACATATCCGTGGATTTGTATAAAAAAAGAAGCATTTCCAAGAGTGTTCTCTACGAGAAATATCATCAAAGACGGATCACAATATTTTGGACCATATTCGAATGTAAAGGTAATGAATACCCTTTTGCAACTTATTCGTGATGTATATCCGTTACGAAATTGCAATCTCGATCTTCGGAAGCAAAAAATAGAAGAACGTAGATATAAAGTTTGTTTGGAATATCATATTGGTAATTGCAAAGGACCATGTGTTGGGTACCAATCTGAACAAAGTTATCAGCAACAAATAGATGCAATTGCTCACATTCTGAAAGGAAATATTTCATCTGTTATATCGATGCTTAAAACACAAATGAAAGAGCATGCTGAAGCGTATGCTTTTGAGGAGGCACAAGCGGTAAAGGAGAAATTGGAGATATTGCAACAATTTCAAGCTAAATCTACAATTGTTTCCCCAACTATTCACGAGGTAGACGTCATCACAATGGTAGAAGATGGTGATACGCGATTTGTCAACTATTTGAGTATTATCAATGGGGCAATTGTTCACGGATTGACGAAAGAGGTTAAAGTCAGTCTCGATGAGACAAATGACGAAATTTTTGATCACGTATTATTGCGCATGCGCGAGCAGTTTAACAGTCAATCCAAAGAGGTGTTGATTGAGCAAAAATATGATTCCGAACTGCAGGGATTAAAATTTACGGTACCCCAAAAAGGAGACAAAAAGAGTTTAATCGAATTGTCTAAACGCAATGCTGTTTATTATCAACTAGAAAAACGAAAGCGAGAAAGCATAAAAAATCCTGAACGAGCAACTGAACGAGTTTTAGAACAAATCAAAAAGGATTTTAGACTGAGTGAATTACCGCGTCATATCGAATGTTTTGACAACTCGAATATTCAAGGAACAAACCCTGTTTCAGCATGTGTTGTTTTTAAAGATGCAAAGCCAAGTAAAAAAGATTATCGCCATTTCAATGTCAAAACGGTTGAAGGACCAAATGACTTTGCTTCGATGGAAGAGGCGGTTTACAGACGTTATCGTCGCATGTTGGATGAAGGAGAATCATTGCCTAACTTGATTGTTATCGATGGAGGAAAAGGACAGTTGTCTTCTGCTTTGAAAGCATTAGAACAGCTTGGATTGAGAGGAAAAGTAGCAATCGTTGGCATTGCAAAAAAATTGGAAGAAATCTTTTTTCCTGGAGATTCGTTGCCATTATACATCGACAAGCGTTCGGAAAGTTTGAAGGTTATTCAACATTTGCGAAATGAAGCACATAGATTTGGTATTACACATCACAGAGATCGACGTAGTAAATCGGCGATTCAATCCGAATTGTTGAATATCAAAGGAATTGGTGAAAAAACACAAATTGAATTGATGAAGCAATTCAAAACTGTGAGTAATATCAAACGAGCTTCTAAAGAAGATTTAGCAGCAGTTGTTGGAAAAGCTAAGGCTGAAATTATTTTAAAAGCGTTCCACTCAAGGGCTAATTAGCAAACAAAATGTAATTTGCAGGATTAACAGGTTGTTGATTTAACCACAATTCGAAATGAAGATGGGGGCCAGTTGAATTTGTTCCAGTGTTTCCGATGATTCCAATTAAGTCACCTGTTCGAACTTTGTCACCTCGTTTTTTGAGATTTGTTTTTGCGTGTTTGTATACAGATGTAAATCCATTTGTATGTTCAATAATAAGGATGTTTCCATCTTTTTGAGAGAACCCTGAGTAGATTACAGTACCGGATAAACAAGTCGCAAAGTACGATCCAACAGGTGCAACGATGTCAATTGCTTCATGCGAATTTGCTTTGTAAGATTGACTAATGTGTCCTTTCAAGGGAGCCATCAGATGAACCAAATCGTTGGATTTTTTATCTGAGATTGTATATTGATCAGCTTTTACTTCGTTTGAGATTTCTTCTTCTGCCTTACTTGGCTTAGGGTTAATGTCATGTGTGTTAATGACAACATCCTTATTTTCATTTAGATGCTTTTCTTCCGTGGGAGGTTTTCCAGACAAAATTTTTCTAAGATCTTCGATGTACTGATTTTGAGCATCTAATTTTTTTGACAAAGAATCAATACGTATTCGTTGCTCAATAATTTCTTGTTGTTCAATGGGTTGACTTGCACTAAAAAAATAACCTGAAAGAGGAGTCCAAGAGATTACGAAAAATAAAATGCTGGTTGAAAACAAGAGTACAATGAATAAAAAAGAAGCTACTCGTATTTTGCTAGTAGTGATACCAAAAATCTCATCAAAACTTGTTGGATCATAAATAGCAAACTTAAATTGCTTGCGCCAATTTTGAAACCAATTCTTTAACCTATTCATCTTCTCAAAGATGGTCATTTTTTTGGAAAAATTGAATAAAAGAATGCATAAAGTTGTAACGGAGTATTTACCAATGAATTATTAATTAACACATTTTAATAATTCGGCACAACATTTGGAGTGGTTGCACCAAACCATTTGCGTAATTTTGCGTCTAATAGAATACATGAAGCAGGTTATACTCTTATCCATATTACTTGTTGCCAATTCATTGGGCTTTGCACAACTAACGACTGTAGTGCAAGATCCTGTTTCATTGGTTCAAAATGTATTGCTGGGAGATCCTAATATCAATGTTTCCAACATTGTCTTTCATGGAGCTACCAATGCAATTGGAAGATTTAATGCAACAGGAACTAATCTAGGGATCAACAGTGGAATTGTTATGACAACAGGAACCATTATTGGTAATCAAGATGGGCCGATTGGACCAAATAATTCCGCAAGTGCTGGGATTGATAATGGAACTCCTGGATATCAATTGCTGACAAATATCGTTGGACGTCAAACATATAACGCTTCTGTTTTAGAGTTTGATTTTCAAACGTGTTCGGATTCAATTGAATTTAGATATGTTTTTGCTTCAGAAGAATATCCAGAATATGTAGGCTCAGAATTCAACGATGTGTTTGGATTCTTTATTTCTGGTCCAGGGTTTTCCGGACAGCAAAATATTGCACGTTTACCAAATGGAAATGTTGTTGCGATTAATAATGTCAATAACGGAAATACAAATCCAGCTCAAGGAGTTCCTGTAACAGGCCCAAGTAATCCGCAATACTTTGTACCAAACGGAAATGGAAATCAAGCACCGTTTAATCAAAGCAATATTTACATTCAATATGATGGATTTACTAAGGTTTTAACTGCAAAAGTTAAAATTCAATGTAATGCTGTATATCATTTAGTACTTGCCATTGCCGATGTTGGTGATGGAGTATGGGATTCAGGGATGTTTTTAGAAGCTCAAAGTTTCAAATCAAACGATCCGTTGAAAATCACTTATTCATTGGATAATCAAGCGTTTCCAGAGCCAAATGTATTGGTTGAACCATGTGCTACTGCAACAGTTAGATTGACTAGAACAAATTGTAACACAGGGTCGCCAATGACCATCAATATTGCAACTTCTGGGAGTGCAACAAACGGTGTGGATTACCAAACAGTTCCTAGTTCTGTAACCATTCCTGCAGGGGCTCTTTATACTGAATTTAATCTGGTTTCTCTATTTGATAATTTACCCGAAGGAACGGAAAATGTGGTGTTTACATTCACATATTTAGACAATTGTGGAGAACCTCAAACACAAGAACTAGAACTCTTCATAAGAGATATGGAGTCATTACAACTGGAATTAGATGCTGGAGAAATTATATGCCCTGGATCAAGTGTTGAGATTACTTCTCAGGTTTTTGGTGGAGGACCTCCATATGTTTATACATGGAGTACAGGGGAAACAACTCCTTCTATCGAAGTGACGCCAACTGAAACAACTACGTATACATTGGCTGTGACAGATGAGTGTACGCAACAAGTTATTACGAAGTCAATTACGATTGTAGTTCCTCCTTTTGTTCCATTGACATTGGATGGCACAGACAATATTGTTGAGATGTGTCCATATATTCCTGCAACATTGGAAGTTGAAGCAACCGGTGGCTTTGGAGGGTATAGTTACCAATGGAGCAATGCAAATAATGGTCAAACTTTGGGAAATACAAATACAGAATTGGTAACCCCATCGGAGACTACTACTTATCACGTTTTGGTAACTGATGCATGTGGATTGACGGAGACATATCAAATTACCTATACTATTTTGAGTGCTAAATTGGAAGTAGAGTTGAATCCAGATATTGAGATTTGTCCAGGAGATTCAATTCAATTATTTGCAAATGTTACTGGTGGCTTTGGTCAGTATTATTACAGTTGGCCACATAGTGGAGAATCTACTTCGAGTGTTTGGGTACATCCAACAACAACAACAAATTATATGGTGGTTGTATCTGACGAATGTCAAACTTTCAGTGTGGCAGATATTGTTCGTGTGATTGTTGTGAAGCCAACAGCAGATTTTAATATGGTCAGCACGGTTCCATTTAATAATCTGGAGTTGACGTTTCAAAATTTGAGTTCAAATGCTACAAATTATGAATGGGATTTCGGTGATGGAAATACATCTACAGTAGTACATCCGAATAATACGTATGCAGATCCAGGCAACTATGTGATTACCCTCATTGCAATAGACGATAAAGGTTGTAGAGATACAACACAAAAAGTGATCACAATTCTTGAGGAATATTACATTTATGTTCCAAATACATTTACACCAGGAACAGATTTGATAAATGATTATTTTCAAATTTATACGATAAACATCGATCGTATAGAAATGACGGTCTATGATCGTTGGGGGGAAAAAATCTTCACCACTTCGGATAAGAATTTCCTTTGGGATGGAACATACAAAGGGTATAAAGTTCAAGATGGAACGTACACTTACAAGATTACGTATTATACCAATACAGAAATAGAAGGAAAATTAGTTGGACACATCAACATTTTATCACACTAGTTGAATCGTTCAATTCTACTTTCTTTATCCAATTCTTTTCCTTTAACGATAAAGTCGGCCATTTCTTTTGCAAGCAGTGGAGCC
>DATGOZ010000245.1:0-3713 GCA_035305395.1 Taishania sp.
TGCTCCACGTACTACAGCTCCCGATGCGTTTCTAATTGTGATTTCTGCAATTGTATCTTTTTTCTTTCTGCACCCCATACTGCTAACAGCTACTAAGGTTAGCAATACGAATAAAAAACCAAATTTACGTCCCATATCTTATTGTTATTGAGTTATTTTAATTGTCTCTACAGCAGTTGTATTGACTCTCGCTCTTATTTTTCCTGTTCCTGTTAAATTGTTTTTGCGGCAAAGAATATCAAAGTTTGCTACAGCAACTTTTTTTCCAGCGGCAGAGTAATAATCATCTAAGTTGAATTCAACGAATCCTGAATTGTTCGTCAACAAGGTGTCAACATATTCTACAGGAGATTCATTTTTGCTAACATCTGCAATGATTACAACTCGAACATCAGCTTGAAGTTCGTTACTATTTGACCTAACAAATATCTTTGCAATACTAGGATCCTTTTCTTTGCAAGATCCCAATATTAACAATGTAGCAGTTACAGCTAAAAGAGTTATTCCGGTTTTTAATGTTTTCATCTTTTTTATTCTCGAGCGTATAAAGTTAATGTAAATTAATTGAAATAAATATAAATGTTTATATATTTCTTAACTTAGTGTCCTAAAAATACAATTATATATTATAAAACATACAATACTAAAAAAAGTTACAAGATTAATCGCTATAAGTTTACAAAGCGCTTATCTGATTGAACATTTAGTAATATTAAACGAATATAATGAAAGAGAAGATTGAATTACTTTGGAATGAGATTTCTTCCGCAACCTTGCAAAACCAACAAGATCTAGAAGCTTTCAGAATTAAATATTTGGGAAGTAAAGGGGTTGTAAAAGAGTTGTTTGGTGAATTGAAAAATGTTCCAAATGAAGCGAAGAGAGAGGTAGGACAATTGCTAAATACATTGAGAAATGATACAGAGCAATTTTATGAGCAGTGGAAAGAAAAATTAGCTTCAAGTTCAGTAAGTAAGCAATCGACTCAAGATTTTTATCGACCTGGAAATAGTGAACAAGTTGGTTCGAGACATCCACTTTCTATGGTTCGAAGCGAAATCATTGAAATTTTCTCTCGCATTGGTTACACCGTTTCTGAAGGTCCAGAAATTGAAGATGATTGGCACAATTTCTCTGCATTGAACTTTCCGCCAGAACATCCAGCGCGAGATATGCAGGATACATTCTTTGTTGAAAAAGGAGAAAAAGAAATGGCTTTGAGAACACATACAAGTTCGGTGCAAGTTCGCGTGATGGAAAACTCACAACCGCCAATTCGTACAATTTCCCCAGGACGCGTTTATCGTAATGAAGCAATTTCTGCAAGAGCACATTGTTTCTTCCACCAGGTTGAAGGTTTGTATATCGACAAGCATGTTTCTTTCGCAGATTTGAAACAAACGTTACTTTATTTCGCCAAAGAGTTGTTTGGAGAGAAGGCAGTTATTCGTATGAGACCGTCTTACTTCCCGTTTACGGAACCTAGTGCTGAGGTTGATGTGTCATGTACAATCTGTAATTCGAAAGGATGTAATGTATGTAAGTACACAGGTTGGTTAGAAATTTTAGGATGTGGAATGGTGGATCCAAATGTATTGGAAGCATCTGGAATCGATTCTAAGGTTTACTCTGGATTTGCTTTCGGAATGGGGATCGAACGTATTTCCCAATTAAAATATAAAGTGAACGATTTACGTTTGTATTCAGAAAATGACGTTCGCTTTTTGAAGCAGTTTACTCCTGAAATGTAAAATATGGGATTTTTTTCGTATTCAAAAAATACTGAAATCAATTGGACGGATTTGGTTTCTGAGGAACAATTACTTAATGCAATTAATCAGCATGAAAAGATAGTTTTCATTTTTAAGCATAGTACGCGTTGTAGTATTTCTTCAATGGCAAAGTCGCGCTTTGAAAGAGGATGGGTTGAGCCAACTTATGCATACGAGTTGTTATATTTGGATTTACTTACCTATCGACCTGTATCGAATAAAATAGAAGAAGTAACAGGAATTATCCATCAATCGCCCCAGTTGATAGTTATTCAAAATGGTGAGGTTGTTTACCATGAAAGTCACGGAGGAATATCAGCAGATGCAGCACTAAAATCAGTCAAATAATCAAAATTAGTACGTAAAATATGAACAAGTTAAAATTTCATTTCTCTGTAGTTGTAGCGATTCTATTGTTGGTAGGATGTTCTGATGAGGATAAAGTGTATGCTAAATTTAATTTCAAAGAAAATTTGGCTGCTTCTTACAATTCGGAACTAGAAATAGAGTTGGAGACGTTGGAGTCTGATATTGCTACATTAGAACTTGTTATAGGAGACTCGATTGTTGCAAAATGGGATAATCCTGGGGTGAAGAAGTTAACCTATAAATTGTTGACGAATGATTTTGGAATTGGCTCAAGAGAAATAAAGTTAATTGCAAAGAACAAAGCTGGTGAGTTGTTTAAAGATGAAAGGTTATTTAGAATCTTATCCGATTTGAAACCTGAAATTTGGTCGTATGAAATCGTTGATACTTATAAGCACAACATTACAAATTTCACGCAAGGATTAGAATTCGATGGTGATGTTTTGTATGAGAGCACAGGACAACTAGGTCAAAGTAAGATTGCTAAAATAAATTTGAAAACTGGTGAAGATTTGATGAAAATAGGATTGGATGCTACTCATTTTGGTGAAGGAATTACAATTCTTGGAGATACAATTTATCAGTTGACTTGGACAACAAATAAGTGCTTCTTGTACGATAAGCATACATTGCAAATTATGACAAAAGATTTCACATTCAATGGTGAAGGATGGGGAATTTGTAATGATGGAAAATACCTAATCATGTCAGATGGTTCTGAACGTTTGACTTTCAGAGATCCTAAAACATTTGAAATTGTTAAAACGATTGAGGTTTATACGCATGAGCAACCGGTTAGCCGATTGAATGAATTAGAATATATTGATGGGTTGATTTATGCTAATATTTGGATGACGAATTCAATTGCAGTTATTGAGCCAGAAACTGGTCGCGTTATCGGAGTTATTGATGGTTCTAGATTAGCATCAATTGGTAGGGGACAAGCTGGTGATGTGTTCAATGGAATTGCCTACAATAAAACAGATGATTGTATCTATGTAACGGGTAAATATTGGAACAGTTTATTTAAATTGAAAGTGAACAATACTAGAAAAGAAATTGCAATCAAAAAGTAATTTCATATATTTAGTGTCACAAAAACATAACTTATGAAAAAAGTATTACTCTCTTTAGCACTTTTTATTGGTGGGGCAGTTGGTGTCTCATTTGGACAAGATTGTAGTGGTAATCGCTATTATCAGCCGATTTTTCAGGATGTGGTAAAAGTGTCGGATGTGGTTTATGGTTCGAATCTGCCGCAAACTGGTACTACTCCAATGGAGTTAAAAGTTGACATCTATTATCCAGATGGAGATACAGATACTCAAAGACCTTTAGTTCTTTTAGCTCATGGAGGGTCTTTCATGGGGGGATCAAAAGCTGACTTAGAGACTCAGTGTAGAGCATTTGCATCTATGGGGTATGTTGCAGCTTCAATGCAGTATAGACTTTTGTCATTGAATGCCCAAGTAATTATGAATCCAGGTCCTGAATTTAAACAAGAAGTAGTTCGCGCGATTCACGATATGCGTGCAGCCATTCGTTTCTTTAGAAGATCTGTTTCTGAAAATG
>DATGOZ010000246.1:0-4468 GCA_035305395.1 Taishania sp.
AAAAACTACTTTTCTAAGGATGGGGAGATATTAACAATTAAATTCTCTAAAGGAAAATATATCTTTCAAAAGTTTAAAGGTGATAAATTGAATATAGCCAAGGTAAATGAGATTCCAAATACGGTTGAAGGTATATCAGAAGGATTTATAAAAGCTAAAGACCAGTTTTATTATTTTTATTCTACTTGGGATAAGGTTAATAAAATAACTGAATTATTCGCTCGTGAAGTTGATTTCGAAGGAGCAAAATTTGCAGGTGAAGGTCAGCGTGTTGTGAAAGTTAATGGAAAGTTAGCTTATACATCTTTTAGTATCACTACTTCATTTGATGAATCAAAGATTATGATTCGTTATAGGAAAGTTCCAGAGATCAAAAATGATAACGTAAATAAAGATGTTATCGGGATGATTGTTTTAGATAAGGATTTGTCAAAAATCTGGGGAGGTGAATCTAAAATGCCTTATACTGAAAAGAAGATGAATAATTTGGATTTTGCGGTAAATTCTGAAGGGGCAGCATATTTATTGACAGAGGTTTATCGTGATGAGACAACAAAGCGATACACAAAAAGTGGAGAGCCAAATTTTGACATTGAACTGCTTAAGTTTACTTCTGATAATGAATGTGAAAAAATTAAGATTAAATCTCAAGACAAGTTCATTTATGGGTTAAGCTTTTTTGAAGGAAAGGATTTTGAATTGAATATTGCTGGTTTTTATAGTAATGATAAAAGAGCAGGAGCAAATGGTTTCTTTCTGGCAAAAATGAAGAATGATGAAGTTGTAGATTATAATTTTTACGATGTTCCTGCAAATGTTTTAAAGTTGTATTTAAGCGATAAAAAGCAAGAAAAACTTGAGCAAGCTGAAGAAAATGGTGCAGATTTAAAAATGCATTCGATGTACATGCGTGATATAGTATACGATTCCAAAGGAAATATCACGTTGTATGCTGAAAGGTATTTTGTGGTTTCACGTACAGATCCTAAAACAGGATCGACAACCTATACTTATTATTACCAAGAGATAATTGGTGCAGGGATTTCTAATGATGGAGAATTACTTTGGATGACGAAGCTACCTAAAAATCAAGTAGGAAGTTCTCAACGAGGAGGTATGGGATTTGTTACAATTTCTTCTAAAGGACACGATTATTTGTTATTCATTGACAATATAAGAAATATTGAATTACCATTAAATCAATGGCCTAAAGGTCATAGAGATGGTAAAGGAGGGTATTTAACAGGATTTAAAATTAATCGAGAAACAGGAGAAACAGAAAAATTTTCAGTATTCAATTTGAATGATGTTAATGGAATAGCGTTGTATCAATTTAATACTGGTAGAATTATTAAACTTGATGATGATTCTTTTGCAGTTGAATGTTACAAGAAGAAAAAAGAAGACGTAATGGTAAAAGTGGAATTGAAATAATATCCAAAAAGATAGATTGAGTAAACGAGCATAAAATTTATGCTCGTTTTTTTTTGAAGTAATTGAACTTCAATTTTGTATTTTTATCTCTCAAATCTAATTTGAATGAGAAGTTGTTTTGGATGTATTGTGTTGATGTTACTTTTTCATACAAAAGTAATTTCTCAACATCATGTTTCGACTTCTGTAAGTGTCACTAAAATGGATTTTTTTCATGGTTTAGAATACCAATTTCAACCGAATCGATTTTCGTTTGAAATAGCAGGAGAATATGGGATTAAAGCAACTTATTTTATCCGAAATCTTTACACACGTTTTCGAATTGGTTCTGTCTATAATGTTTTGAAATTGGATAAATTTCAACTGGGACCAAAGTTAAATTATGCTTTTTCAGTTAATAAATTGCATAATTCTAGTCGTAATACAATCACAGCAAACGAAATGAATACTGGTTTAGAGTGGAGATATGGACAAAAGTGGTTTGTTGGTAATTCAATTTTAATAGGAGGGATGGTTGAAAGACGTTTCAATACATTATATGATAAATATCACAATCACGTGACGTTATCCTATGTGTTTCAATTAAATGTTGGTTATGCGTTCTAAATGGATTGCCATACTACTCATTGTGCTTTCTTGTCGAAAAGAGACGTTTCAAGATGTGTCCATCATTGGTCATGGAGGTAATGGATTGACAATTCACAATTCAATTTATCAGGCAAATACATTAGAGTCTATTGAATTAGCATTGGGAACTGAAGGAGTTGAAGGGGTCGAGATTGATTTGCAGATAGATTTGGATGGAGAATTGTGGATGTTACACGATGATTATCTCGAAATAGAAACCAATGGACAAGGTTGCATTCCAAATTATACAACGAGTGAGTTGGAAGGTATTCGTTTTAAGTCTATTCATAAAGAGCGATTGCGCAAATTTAGAGAATTAAATTTTGAGACTTATACTGGAAAAAGACTTTATTTGGATGTAAGACACTACAATGCTTGTCTTGGTCAAGTTGTTGATGTAAATCGGGTATTGAACGCTTTAGAATTTTTTGTAAATACCTATTCAAATATCCATTTTGTATTCATCATCAACAATAAATCTTGGTTGAACAATTTCAAAACAAAAAATTGGAAAGTTATTTGTGAAATCGAGGGATTTGAAGAAGTTGGAATTGTGAATACATATCTTACAAACTACGATGGTATAGCAATACGAAATTCGTCAATTTCGTCAGATCAGGTGCAGCTTATTAAACAATCAGGAAAAAAAGTTTACATTTTTGATTTGAGATCTGCAAAATCTATTCGGAAAGCATTTCAGAAAAATCCAACCGGTATTTTGGTTGATGACCTTAAGATAGCTTTGGCTATTCAAAAATGATTACATTTTTATTTAAATTTACATAGTTAAATAAAACTATGGCAAAGAATAAGCGAGAGAGAATCAATGTGGTTTATTCAACCAATCCTAATTTCGGTTACGATTATGAAGAGGAGGAAGAGGTTGATACATTACCCAAAAACCAACAAAAATTGTATGTTTCGATTGATAAAAAATCGAGAGGTGGAAAGGAAGTAACCTTGATTGAAGGTTTTGTAGGAACCGAAGATGATTTGAAAGATCTTGGGAAAATGCTCAAAACTAAATGTGGAGTAGGTGGTAGTGTAAAAGACGGAGAAATATTGATTCAAGGAAATTTTCGAGATAAAATAATCGGTATTCTAGAATCCGAAGGATATCAAACCAAACGTAAGGGAGGTTAGAAAGAGGCTCATTTTGAGTCTCTTTTTTTTCTTGAGTCTTGTTTGAAATCAACTTTTTTACTAACTTAAATAAAGAAATAACCTTAAACGTACCTTTTATGTTAGTAAAAACCTATAGCAGTTCCGTAATTGGAATTGATGCAACAACAATCACTATTGAAGTAAATTTAGGACAAGGAGTAAATTTCTTTTTGGTCGGATTACCCGATTCGTCTGTAAAAGAAAGTCACCTTCGTATTAAAGCGGCATTTTCTAATAATGGCTACCGTTTTCCTCAACGAGAAGTAACAATCAACATGGCTCCAGCTGATATTCGAAAAGAAGGATCTGTGTTTGATTTGCCTATTGCCATTGGTGTTTTAGCTGTTAGCGAACAAGTAATTAATGATCAATTGGAAACTTTTCAAATGATTGGAGAGCTTTCGTTGGATGGAAAACTGAATCCAGTGAAAGGGATTTTACCCATGGTACTTCAAGCAAAAAAAGAAGGATTCAAATCTGTAATTCTACCATCTCAAAATGCCCAAGAAGCTGCAGTTGTTGAAGGAATTGATGTCTATGGAATCGAAACATTAAAAGAAGTTGTCGATTTTTTGAATGGAGATTTAGAAGTTCAACCTCTGAAAATTGATATTGCTACCACTTTTAATCAATTGTTAGATGAATTTGAGGTAGATTTTAAAGATGTAAAAGGTCAACATAAGATAAAACGAGCTTTTGAGATAGCTGCTTCTGGGGGGCATAATGTAGTTTTGATTGGACCTCCTGGTGCAGGAAAGTCGATGTTGGCAAAACGGTTGTCAACGATTCTACCTCCGATGTCTTTGGAAGAGGCATTGGAAACAACAAAGATTCACAGTGTAGCAGGTAAGATTAAAGATTCACATGGATTGATTGTTCAGCGACCTTTTCGAAAACCACATCATTCTATTTCTGATACAGCTTTAGTTGGAGGTGGTACCTTTCCTCAACCTGGTGAATTCTCGCTTGCGCATAATGGTGTGTTGTTTTTGGATGAGCTTCCAGAGTTTAAACGTTCTGCTTTAGAGGTCATGCGACAACCACTCGAAGATCGTGTTGTGACAATTTCAAGAGCGAAATATACTATAGATTTTCCTGCAGGAGTGATGTTAATCGGAGCAATGAATCCATGTCCTTGTGGCTATTTTAATCATCCTGAACGGGAGTGTACATGTAATCAAGGTGCAGTACGACATTACCTGAATAAGATTTCTGGACCATTGTTGGATCGCATTGATTTGCA
>DATGOZ010000247.1:0-2381 GCA_035305395.1 Taishania sp.
AACATTTGCTCCAGCAGAGAAGTTTGCTCCAGTATTTGAAACAACTAATCCTTTGTAGCTTTCTTCAGCCAAATCAATTGCTTTGTTAATTCCTTCGATAACTCCAGCTCCAATTGTATTCATTTTTGTGTGGAACTCAATGTTCAAAATTCCATCACCTAAATCAACAACTGTAACATCTGAGTTACCCCAAACTTTTTTCTCGCTGCGTAATGCATCCAACAAGATTAAGTTTTCAGTTCCAGGGATTACTTGGTATGATTTAGAATTGATATCATAGTAATATTTCTTACCACCTTCTGTTTTGTAGAATGAAGTAATACCTGCAGCTTTCATGTCCGCAATCCAGCTAGCAGCTGTCTTGTTCACGTCAGCAATGTATTTCAATCCTTGCTCCAAACCGATGATATCCCACGTTTCAAACGGACCTAATTCCCATCCAAAACCAGCTTTGATTGCGTCGTCAATTTTGTAAAGATCGTCAGCAATCTCAGGAACACGATTTGTAACGTAAGCAAATAATCCACCGAACAGTTTACGATACATTTTACCAGCATCATCCATTCCCATGAACAACATTTTTGTACGTTGTTTCAAATCTTCGATCGGTTTTGTCATTTCCAACGTTGGGAACTTCACCTTCTCTTGAGAACGGTATTCTAATGTATTTAAGTCTAACACTAAAATTTCGCTGCTTCCGTCTTCTTTTTTCACTTTTTTGTAGAATCCTTGACCAGATTTTGAACCAATCCAGTTGTTTTCTACCATTTTAGAAATGAAATCAGGTAATTCGAAAAGTGCTTTTTCTTCGTCATTTGGGCAGTTAGCTTTCAATCCATTAGCAACGTGTACCAAAGTATCCAAACCAACAACGTCACATGTGCGGAAAGTAGCCGATTTCGGTCTACCCATAACTGGACCAGTTAGCTTGTCAACTGCCTCAACAGTTAAGCCCATTTCCTTGATTGCGTGAAATACTCCCATGATAGAGTAAACTCCAATTCGGTTTGCAATAAACGCAGGAGTATCTTTACACAATACCGTTTTCTTTCCTAAGAAACGACTTCCGAAATCCATTAAGAAATCAACAATTTCTGGTTTTGTAGCCGGAGTTGGGATGATTTCCAATAATTGTAAATAGCGTGGTGGGTTGAAGAAGTGTGTTCCTAAGAAATGTGCTTTGAAATCGTCGCTTCTACCGTCCAACATCAAGTGAATTGGAATGCCAGATGTGTTAGAAGAAATAATTGTTCCAGGCTTACGGAATTGCTCAACTTTTTCAAACACTTGTTGTTTGATATCCAAACGCTCAACAACAACCTCGATTACCCAATCACAAGAAGCAATCATTTGCATATCATCATCAAAGTTTCCTGTTGTAATGCGTTTAGCAAATGATTTTCTATAAATCGGTGAAGGATTAGAAGTTAACGCAAATTGTAATGCGTTGTTAACAATACGGTTGCGAACAGCTTTTGATTCTAATGTTAATCCTTTTGCTTTTTCTGCCTCATCCAACTCACGCGGAGCGATATCTAACAATACCACTTCGCATCCAATATTTGCAAAATGACATGCAATTCTAGATCCCATAACTCCGGATCCAAGTACTGCTACCTTTTTAATAATTCTGCTCATTTTATGATATAATTTTTATTACTTAGATTTTATTGTTTTTAATTCTTCGTCAATCGTCATTTCAATTTTTTGCATGACTTCAAAAAACGACTTTAACTTTGTTTGAGGAATTTTCTCAAATACCTTGTTGTTAAAGTCTAATAAGAAATTACGTACTTCTCTTCTTTTCTCGACACCTTCTGGAGTTAAAAAAATCAATACTTTTCGTTTGTCTTCACCTTCACTTTGTCGACGGATTAGTTTTCTGTTTTCCATCGTTTTCAATGTGCGAGACAAAGAAGTAGGTTCCATACCCATTCTCGGACCAAGCTGAGTACTTGGTGTACCCTCTTTATCAATGTTCATTAAAATGAATCCGATAGACATGGTCATTTCATGTTCGGAAGCCTTTTGGTTATACATTCGCGATAATTTATACCACGATGTGCGAATTGTGGTGTCAACTAGGATAGAAGATTTTTCACTCATTAATGTATCATTCTTGTTCGATAAAGATAGTAATTTATTTTATGCGAGCATAGTATTTTTGAAAATTATCAAATTCAATATTTGGTTTATTTTCTACACACTATTCTTTAAACTACCTTTGTTGTATTTAAAAAATGAAGTATGTCAAGCATCATCATCTTATTCCTTTGTATTAGCATCGGAATACTATTGCGTCGCGTTAAAGCATTTCCTTCCAATACGCATACGACACTCAATCAATTCGTCATTTATATCTCATTGCCGGCAATGGCATT
>DATGOZ010000248.1:0-3891 GCA_035305395.1 Taishania sp.
GTATTTGCAACTACAGCATTACCAAGTCCTAAGGCGTCAGCACCAACCCCAATTGCTAAAAATTCATTGGAATACTTAGGAGCTACTGTTTGAGCATGCGTAACAGAAATATGTAGTAAGATTGCTAATGCAATTAATAGACGATTCATAAGATTAATTTTGATCTGATGTTAAAACAGACTTTTGCATAAAAAATTGTGTGTTAGGCAATAAATATATTAGCTACAAAAATATAGTTATTCTATTAGAATACATAATGAAATTGTGTATTTTAGCACTCGTGATGTTTAATTTGCCCAACTTGATGACTGCATCGAATTTGTTATGTGGCGTCATTTCTATATTTCTAGCGTTTTCAGGTCAATTGGAATTGGCTTGTGTTTTTATTTATGTAGCAGCTACTTTAGACTTTTTTGATGGTTTTTTAGCGCGTAAATTAAATCAAATGAGTGAATTAGGTAAGCAGTTGGACTCGCTTGCTGATATGGTTACATTTGGTGTTGCTCCAGGAATTTTAGTGTGTGTTTTATTAATCGTTCAAGCATACGGAGGTGTGGTAGTTGAATCAGGGATTTCGTTTTCAGAAGTGATAGCATTCAGAGTTCACACGTTTTTAGGTTATATCTCAAAAGGTGCTTGGTCGAGCATTGATTTTACATGTTTCGCAGGATTAATCATTCCGTTCTTTTCATTGTTTCGTTTGGCGAAATTTAATATTGATACACGTCAGTCTGAAAGTTTTATCGGATTGCCAACACCTGCAAATACAATCTTTTTTACAGCATTTCCATTGTTATTAGCAAGTCAATATCAAAGTGGTGTAGAAAATTCAGTATTGAATTGGGTGATGCAACCAGTTGTGTTGATTATCATCACATTGGTTATGTCAATTTTATTGATCGCTGAACTGCCGTTATTTTCTTTAAAATTTAAGCACTACAATTGGAAGGGAAATGAAATTAAATTCATCTTCTTAATCCTTTGTTTAGGATTGATTGCTTTCCTTCAAGCTGGTTCAATTCCATTTATCATAATCTGTTACCTAATCTTATCGGTAATCAATAATCAATTGAAGAAAAAAGAAGCTTAAATTATCGTTTAGAATTGGAAGTAAACAAATGCCTTTGATTCACCTGTCATTGCTTGATACATCAAGAAGATGATAGCTGCTACAGCGAAAATTTGTAACGGAATCGGGAACTTTGCAAATAGGTTTTTATATACATCCTTCCATTTTCCGGGTAACCAGTGGATGATGAATCCAGCTAACATTACCCAAAATACACTTTGGTAAGTGTTGAGTACTAATACAAATGTATCCCATTTAAAATCGAAATGATTCCAGATTTGATTTAACATCTTTGCAGGTTCTCCATCTTCTTCTAAGCGGAACCAAATACGTGTGAATGTAATGAAGTTGAAGGTCAATAAGATCTTCCAAAAGCGAATTGGCCACGAAGTTTTGTTTTCGTATGGCGATATCTTTTTCCAATAATTGTAAATAACCAATGCAACACCGTTCATCGCTCCCCAAATCACGAAGTTTTCACTTGCACCATGCCAAATTCCACCTACCACCATTGTGATGAGCAGGTTCAAGTCGCGATACACATTGGTGCGTGCAGCAGGGATAAAACGAACGACAATTAAATAGATGGCCATCAATCCAGCGTAAACATATAGTAACTCATACCATTGCGTGATAAAAATCAGGAATACAAGGATGAGGAATGTTGCTATAAAGGTTCCAATTCCACCGCTTCTGTTTCCACCAAGTGGAATGTACAAGTAATCGCGCAACCAAGATCCAAGTGATTTATGCCAACGTCTCCAGAAATCCGCTACACTGATTGCCTTGTACGGCGAATCGAAGTTTTGCAATAAACGGAATCCCATGATCGTAGATAGTCCGATGGCAACATCCGTGTAACCAGAGAAATCTCCATAAATCTGCAGTGAATAACCCCACATTGCTAACACACTCACAAACCCAGGATAAGATTCAGGTGCGGAAGCAATTTTATCAATGAAGTTCACAGCAATGAAATCAGCTAGTACAACCTTTTTCAATAGCCCAGAAACGATGATGATCACTGCTAGACTGTATTCTTTTTTTGTTAATTGAAATGGTTGATAAATCTGTGGAATGAAATCGCGTGCTCTGACAATTGGTCCTGCAACCAAAGGTGGAAAGAAAGTTACGAAAAAGGCATAGTCAAAGAAGCTCTTAACTGGTTTGATTTCATTTCGATAAATGTCTACGATGTAACTAATTGTTTGAAATGTAAAGAATGATACTCCTACCGGAAGAATGATTTTAGTACTAAATCGTTCTTCACCCATCATCCAGTTTGCAAATTCAGCAAACATGTTAGTTGGTTTGAAATCTGTTCCGAACATTTCGTTGAATGAATCAGCGAAAAAATAGGAATATTTGAAAAAACCAAGTATTGATAAGTTTACAACACACGCTAAACCAACGATCCATTGTTTACCAGCTTTACTTTTTGTTACGTAAACCCATCTTCCTAAAAAGTAGTTAATGACAACAGAAGCAGCTAGTAGATAAACCAATTTTTCAGCGGCTTTGAAATAGAAAAAGAAGCTCACAATGGCTAGAAAAGTTGCACGGATGAGATACTTCTGCTTCAAGAACGATAGGAGCAATAAAATACTAATGATCAACAACCAAACGTCGATTGGTTGAACTGTAAAATAGATTTTATCAAATGTAATTTTGAACCAGAAATAGTAAATTCCAATTGCATTGATGGAAATCAACGAGAAAATCCAAGGTACTTTTTTAGCAGATTTGAGCAATAAATGAATGATTGTATAGTTGAGTGTGATTAATCCCCCAAACATCAACAAATCTCCATTTTTGAAGAATAAAGCAATTGCAATTGTGGCGATTGCTAAAGCAGTTAAACGGATGAATTTTTTAGCATCTAAGATGACATAAGCTGTGAGTACAGCAAAGAAGAAAGCCCAAAAGTCAGCTCCATTGAATACAAACGTAGCGTCCTTGTCAAAATTAAAACTGAAAACCTCAATAATTCGAGATAAATTATGCTTTTCTTCCATTGTACTATCGACTCTTTAAAAGAGAGCGCTTGCGAAATTAGATATTTACCGCAGATAAGCAATAAAGGCTATCTGAAAAAATCAAATAGCCTTCACTTTATTGACTAAGTAATTATTGCTAAACAAATCGTGGATCAACTTCCATTTCGTGTCCGCACGCTTTACATGTGCGAAGATCTTTCGATCCGTAAAACTCTCTAAATCGTGGAATGAAGTCACGCTCAATATTTTCCAACGGAAAACGGTATTCGTGCAATTTGTTGTTACACTTGTCACAAAACCACATTAAACCATCTGTTAAGTCTGTATTTTTGCGAACACGTTCAATAACCAATCCAACAGTATTTTCACCTCTCATTGGGCTATGAGGAACGTTGGATGGCAACAAGAACATTTCTCCTTCCTTGATAACGATATCTTTTGCCTTTCCTTCATGTTGAATACGTACCGTTATATCACCTTCAATTTGGTAAAATAATTCTTCACTTTCATTGAAATGATAATCTTTACGTGCGTTTGGTCCACCCACAATCATCACAATGAAATCACCGGCATCAACATACAAATTCTTATTGCTTACAGGTGGTTTTAACAAATCGCGATTTTCATCTATCCACTTCTGTAAATTGAAAGGCATCAACATATCTGTAACATTTAGTAGTTTAATAACTATAAAATTAGTTATAATTCTGAAATTCTATCCAATTTTTATTATTTATGTCCACCTGGTTGACAGCAAATTGGAAGTTGATTTTGCGATGATGGATTTGCAGGAACGTCATCTGCATCATATCCTGTTTCTGAAAT
>DATGOZ010000249.1:0-2907 GCA_035305395.1 Taishania sp.
TGAATTTCAAGTGCCAGATTAGGTAAGCGATTGCAACCAAGGCAAACAATGAAGCAACTCCAAACGAGGTGTAAACAGACTTAAAGGTGTTGTCATACGTTAAAATTGACATGGCAGCACCGAACATAAAACCACATTCCAACGCAATATACAAGGTTCCCGATCCAACACCTCTACGAGTTGGTGTAGATAAATCAGCCATCCATGCCATCAATGTTGGACTTGAAATTCCGGAAGCAACTCCATACAACAATGCTGCACCTAGATAAACTGTTGGTGTTTGTGCTATTCCAACAAGTAGCATTGCTATGGCCAACAATCCCATTGCTAAGATTAATGTTTTACGACGACCTAATATATCGGATAGTGAGAATGTAAATAAACGTACAACTAAAGTACTCATCGTATAGAAACCAAAAAAGATTCCTTTGTTATCAAGACCTAAGTAACCTGATATATCTGGAGTCATAACAAACACATAGCCAGAACAAGCAGCTGAAAGAAACATGACAATTGCTGAAGGTCGCACTGCTGGGTCGACTACATCATTCCATTTCAATTTTAAAATATTAGGAGAGAAGGAGATTAATTGATTTTCTGGCAACGTTTCCCTCACTTTGATTAATAGTATTCCAGAAAGTATCGCAAAGCCAGAAGCGATCGGGAACAAGTATTCAAATCCCAAGTGATTTACAATTGATGAAGAAAGCATTTGTCCGAAACCAAAACCGACAGAAACAAATACACCCCAGATTCCCATTCCTTGTCCACGTCGATTAGTTGGAAGAATATCTGTAACCATTGCAGTTGCACCAGTTGGATGAAATCCAGCGCAGAATCCGTGAGCCAAACGCAATAGCAAGAAAAGCATGATGCTATCTGCTAACGGGTAGGCTATACAACACAGGATTCCAATAAGGATTCCGAAATACATCACCTTTTTACGACCGATTGTATCCGATAATTTTCCAGAAATTGGTCGCGAAATGGCTGCTGCAATAGAAAAGGAAATGAAAACCAACCCTTTTTTGTCTCCAGCCCCTAATCGCTCCATCATTGCGTTTAATTCAGGAATTAACAAATTGAAGCTTGTCATGAAAAACAAGACACCAGAAGCGAGTAACCAGAAATTTTTACTGAATCCTTTAAACATTGCGGTTGCAAAATTACTCAATCTTCATGTGAAAAGGTGAATCATTGGAGGGAAGTAAACTGATTTTATTACAATTTAACAAATGGACGAAATGAACTTGTTTACAACCCTTTTGTAAGTTGTTTGATTTCAGTGGTTCAGTTGAATTAACGTTCCAGCTGCATGTGTCAATTTTTGGGTGTGATATTTTTTCTCGAAATAAATTGAAATTATTTAGTGAATAGATTGAATAATACCCTTCAAAAAGTGTAAATTCGCCGTGTAAAAAGCATATTAAAAAGTAAAGTTATGTCTAAAACACTTGTGATTGGAGCAGGAGGGCAAATAGGAACTGAATTGGTTCTTGCGCTACGTCAAAAGAGAGGAGTGGATGCAGTAATTGCAGCAGATATCAAACAAGAGCCTAGCGCTGAATTAGCTCAAGGTCCTTATGTTCAGATGGATGTTTTAGATCGTGAATTGGTGAGAAATTACATCATTTCAAACCAAATTGATGAGGTTTACTTGTTAGCAGCTTTGTTATCGGCTACGGCTGAGAAGAATCCTGATTTTGCTTGGAAATTGAACATGGAAAGTTTATTCACTGTATTAGATTTAGCAAAGGAGGGATATGTCAAAAAAATCTTTTGGCCAAGTTCAATAGCCGTATTTGGACCAACAACACCAAAAGAAATGACACCACAATATACTGTGATGGAACCATCTACGGTTTATGGAATTTCGAAGCAAACAGGTGAAAGATGGTGTGAATACTACCACAATCGCTATGGTGTAGATGTGCGCAGTATCCGTTACCCAGGATTGATTTCTTATACTTCACTACCAGGAGGAGGTACAACAGATTATGCAGTAGATATTTTTTATCGTGCGAAAAAGACTGCTTCTTATGAGTGTTTCTTATCAGAAGGAACTAATTTGCCAATGATGTATATGGATGATGCGATTCGTGCAACATTGGAGTTGATGGATGCACCAAGTGAGAAAATTTCGATCCGTTCGTCGTATAATTTAGCAGGAGTGTCTTTTACCCCGAAAGAAATTGCAACTGAAATCAAAAAGCACATACCAGATTTTACGATCACTTATAAGCCAGATTTTAGACAAGCTATTGCTGATTCTTGGCCAGGTTCGATCGATGATTCAAAAGCAAGAACAGATTGGGGATGGAAAGAAAAATATGGTATTGAAGAATTAGTAAAAGTGATGTTGGAAAATGTTGATCCATCGAAGATTGACTAATTCAAAGAATGAAATTTAACCTGAAAGCTATTTTTGAATCTATTATTTCATTATATTCGAATTGTGATACATACGATTTAGCCAAAGACAAATGGATATGAAGCTACCAGTACACTTTAAGGTTATACACTTGTTGTTTATCAGTGTAATTTTTTTCTTTTCAGCTTCATTGGCATTTGGTCAAACCAATCTCAATCAACGCGATTCTAAGGGACGTAAGCAAGGTAAGTGGGTTTATCTCGGAAAGGATCGACCTACTGAGGGCTATCCTGAAAATGGAAAAGTCGAAGAAGGATCGTACAAAGATGATAGAAAGGAAGGTATTTGGATTAAGTATTACCAAGATGGAATTACTCCTAAGCTAAAAGGAGAATATCATAACAATCGACCTGAGGGAGCTTATGTAAAATTAGATGCAAAAGGTACGATTATCGAAGCTGGAAATTTCACGAAAGGAAAATACCGTGACTCATTAATTCGTTACCATGCAAATGGAGTTGTTTCCTATCAAGGAT
>DATGOZ010000250.1:0-4655 GCA_035305395.1 Taishania sp.
AAGGATACCATTCTAAAGCGAATTCTAAGAGAACCTTTGGGAGCAAAAAGATATTTGTATTCTGATTTGGGATATTATTTTGTCAAAGAAATCATTGAGCAAGAATCAGGAAAATCGTTGGATAAATTTCTTGAAGATCAAGTTTATCGCAAAATGGGACTTCATCGCATGATGTACAATCCATATTTGAAGTATGATTTGGATAAAATTGTTGCTACGGAAGATGATAAATTATTCAGAAAACAAATCGTAAAAGGATATGTTCATGACCCTGGTGCTGCAATGATTGGTGGAGTAGGCGGTCACGCTGGAATTTTCTCAAATGCAACTTCGTTAGCTTCGTTGATGCAACTATTTCTGAATAAAGGGAGTTATGGTGGAGTTCAGATTTTGGATTCAAAAGTAGTAGCTGAATATACGCGCAATCAATTTGCAACAAATAGAAGAGGTGCTGGGTTTGATAAGCCTGTGCTTGGTTCTGGTGGCGGGACATGCGATGAGTCGTGTTCACAAGAAAGTTTTGGTCATTCTGGATTTACAGGAACGTTAGCTTGGGCAGATCCAAAGAATGGATTAAATTATGTTTTCTTGTCGAATCGTGTTTTCCCAGATGCTGAAAATAAGAAATTAATCACGCAAGGAACTCGAACACAAATTCAGCGTATTTTGAATGAAGCGTTAAAAGAAAGAAAATAATTATTCGTTAATCTGTCTTTTTTGAATTTTAAAAATGTAGATTAAAAGTATATTTGAAAAAAGTTTAAGATAAATTATATAAAATAGAGGTAATGAAATTCGGTACAAAAGCGATACATGCAGGAGTGGAGCCAGATCCGTCTACTGGGGCGATCATGACACCAATTTATCAAACGTCAACATACGTTCAGGAATCACCAGGAGTTAATAAAGGATATGGGTATGCAAGAGGGAAAAACCCAACAAGAGAAGCTTTGCAAGCCAATTTAGCTGCCTTGGAAAATGGAAAATACTGCGTATGTTTCAGTAGTGGTGTTGCAGCAACAGATGCTGTATTGAAGTTGTTGAGTCCAGGAGATGAGGTGATTACCGGAGATGATTTGTACGGTGGTACTTATCGTTTGTTTGTTAACTTATATGAAAAGTTCGGAATTAAATTTCATTTTGTTGACTTGACAAATGTTGAAAATGTTCACCAATACATTAACTCAAATACAAAGGTGATTTGGGCTGAAACTCCAACAAACCCAACAATGAAAATCATTGATATTGAGGCATTGTCAAGCATTGCAAAACAAAACAATATCATCATGGTTGCAGATAATACGTTCGCATCTCCGTATTTACAAAACCCATTGGATTTGGGTGCGGATATCGTAATGCATTCTGTAACAAAATATTTGGGTGGGCACTCGGATGTTGTAATGGGAACATTGATTACTAACAGTGAAGAATTGCACCAAAAATTATACTTTATTCTTAATTCATCAGGTGCAAACCCTGGTCCAATGGATTCATTCTTAGTGTTGAGAGGAATCAAGACTTTACACTTGCGTATGGAGCGTCACTGTTATAATGGGCGTAAAATTGCTGAATATTTGAAGAATCATCCAAAAATTGAGAAGGTTTATTGGCCTGGATTCCCTGATCATCCGAACCACGAAATAGCTAAAAAGCAAATGCGTGATTTTGGTGGAATGATTTCAATTGTATTGAAAGATAAGTCTATCGAAAATACGTTTAAAGTTGCTTCTTCATTCAACGTGTTCTCTTTGGCAGAGTCACTTGGTGGAGTTGAATCGTTGATTAACCACCCAGCAACAATGACACATGCTTCTATTCCGAAAGAAGAACGTGAAAAGTCAGGGGTTGTTGACAATTTACTTCGACTCAGTGTAGGTGTTGAAGATGTCGAAGATTTGATTGCAGATTTAGAACAAGCATTGAAATAAAAAACAGAGTCTCTCTTCGGAGGGACTTTTTTATTATGAAAAATACGGTCATTATAACAGGGGTTTCTTCAGGGATGGGGTTTGCTTTGGTCAAACATTATTTGGAACAAAATTGTTTCGTTGTTGGAATCGGAAGAACAAATGATTTTGAAGCTGAAAATTATGTATTTCATCAGTGTGATTTGTCACAAAATACATCGTATGATTTTCTAAAAGATTATGTTTACCATGCTGAATGTTTGATTTTGATTAACAATGCAGGTGTAATTGGAAACATTGAGCGAATAAGTGAACAAGAAATTTCAGATATTAAACAAGTAATGCAAGTCAACACCATAGCTCCTATGTTATTGTGTCAATTCGTCTTGCGTGAATTTCCATTAAATCGTGAATTGACTATTGTGAATATAAGTTCTGGAGCTGGCAAACGACCGATACCATCATGGGCGGCTTATTGTGCATCAAAAGCTGCAATCGATTTGTTTTCTCAAACAATTTATTTGGAAGAGTTAGAACGAGGTCGAATGATTAAGGTGTATAGTGTTGCACCAGGTGTTGTTGACACGCCAATGCAGGATAAGATAAGAAAGTCAAAGCCTCAAAATTTTTCTTCATTATCCAATTTTCAAAAGTTAAAAATGAATGGTGATTTGACAGATCTAGAAACCTTTGTTAAAAAGTTTTCGAAGCTGTTATTAAATAATTTTGATGGTTCAGTTATTTACTCATTGAGGGATATTGCGCTGTAAAGTGTTTGTTTTTTTATTCAAAGTGTTGATTTGTGTGGTCTGATGACAAATTTATAACAAACCATTGACAAATAATTTTCGTTCTAAATAAAGAAAGTAAAACATTATTTGTAAATTGTGGGCACTTTTTAGTGAAACTAGTTAAAATTAATAGAACTTGTATGAATAGAATTTTATTAGGGATTACAGCATTGTTGAGCTCGGTGTACTATACGAATGCTCAGCATCAGTTTAATCCAGAGAATGCTCGTGCTGGAGAGACTGTTGAGTACTGTCATCAACACGTTGTAATGGAAAGATTGCGTGTAAGTAATCCAGAAGCGTATCAGCAAATGATGGCTGATCGTGAGATTTTGAATGAGGCTGCACGTAACTATACTCCAGAAAAAGCGGGAGTTGTATATACTATTCCTGTTGTGTTTCACATTCTTCACAATGGGGGGGTTGAGAATATTTCAAATGAGCAGGTTTATGATCAGGTTAGGTTGTTAAATGAACATTTTAGAAGACAAAACGCTTCTGCAGACAATGTTCAGGCTCCTTTCCAAGGTATGCCTACAGATGCAGAAATTGAGTTTAAATTAGCAACAATTGCACCAAACGGTCAGTGTTTTAATGGGATTACACGCACACAATCTCCATTGACAGTTGAAGGTGCTGGAGGTGGACAAGGTCAGCTAAACGCTGTTTTCAATGGAAATGATGTTTATCAAGGAACTTGGCCTCACAATAAATATTTAAACATTGTTGTAGCAAAAGAAATTGGAGGAGCTGCTGGTTATACGCAGTATCCAAACAATTGGGGAACAGGTTCAAACTCAATTTGGATTTTGCATAACTATGTTGGTAGTATTGGTACTGCTAACCCACAAACAAGTACAGCTTTAACACATGAAGTAGGTCACTGGTTGAACCTTTCACACACTTGGGGAGATAATAATAACCCAGGTAATGCTTCTAGCTGTTCTCAAGACGACCATGTATTGGATACTCCATTATGTATTGGAGTTACAAGTTGTAATGTTAACGCGAATACATGTAATGATGCAACAAGTAGTTTAAGTTCATGGAGTACGGATGTGGTTGATAATGTTGAAAATTACATGGATTATTCTTACTGTTCAAAAATGTTTACACCTGGACAGGTAGCTAGAATGCGTGCTGCCATTACGAGTAGTGTTGGTGGTAGAAATAATATTTGGACTGCATCAAACTTAGCAGCGGTAGGAGCTATTGAAAACCCTCCTTTGTGTAAAGCAGATTTTATAGCTGAAAAGCGTGTTGTTTGTAAAGGATCTACTGTGCAATTTAACGACATGAGTTATAATACTGTTTCTGGATGGAATTGGAGTTTCCCTGGAGGTTCACCTTCAGCTTCAACTGATCAAAATCCAACTGTAACATACAATACTCCAGGAGTATATTCAGTTACATTAACAGCAACAGATGCAGGAAATTCAAAAACAGAAACAAAAAGTGCTTATATCGTTGTATTGGCTGATCCAAGTACTTTACCTTTCTACGAAAGTTTTGAAGCATACAATACTCTTCAAGACGCACAAGATAAGTGGTTCTTAGAAGATAATGGAAATAATGTGAAGTTTGAATTGACTAACACAGCTGCTTATACAGGTACAAAATCAGTTGTATTGAAAAACACTAATCAAGCAACAGGAAGTATTGATGATTTAATTTCTGCTCCGGTTGATTTATCAGGAGAGTCTATTGGAAATGTTACCTTGTCTTTCAGATATTCTTACCGTAAAAAGGCTGCAGGTAACAACGATTATCTGAAAGTGTATATGTCTAGTAACTGTGGTGATAGCTGGTCAATGAAGAAATTGTACAATGCTTCGACGATGACAAATGGTACAGTTGCTTCTAACTGGGTTCCTAGCTCTCAAGCTGATTGGAAAACAGCACACATCCCATTTGATAACACTTCTTACTCTTCTTACTTGGTAGAAAACTTTAGATA
>DATGOZ010000251.1:0-5244 GCA_035305395.1 Taishania sp.
ATTGGATATAGTTACGACGTTACTGTATCTAAATTAAATAATGGTGTTTCAGGTGGTTCTCATGAGGTTTCATTAGGATTGAACTTGAACTGTAAGAAGAAAATACCGCAATTCAGAACAATTTCGTGTCCGTCTTTCTAAGAAAGATACAAATCGAAAATATAATAACTTATTATACTAATCTCAGTGATAGAAAGAGAAAGAGCAACAGCAATGTTGCTTTTTTTTACTGGTAAGCATGGTATTAAAGATAATGATTTAACCTTTTGTCTTGACACAAAAGGTTGCAACTAGCGAAGCGATCTCACGAACACCGCTTAAAGCAATCAAAGTGTGAGTAAAAGTCAAGTCCTTTTCAAAGGCGATTGCTACGTACCGTTGATCAGCTTATAGCTACATGCTTTGTTCTCCTTTCGTCAAACGCACTTCCGCTATGCTGACACCTATCGCTGCTGAAAAGGACGGATGAGATCCGTTTTTAGGGATTTAGGTGCATTTGAAACAACGGAATATTTCTAAAAAATGCCCACAGGAATACCTATGACCTTCCATCACGAAAACGTAGAGAACTTAACAGAAATAAAATTATTTTCATGCAACATATATTAAGTTACTTTTTAAAGTAGTTTTGTAACAGAGACAAAATCTGAGGAAAAGATTATTCATTGAAATGGAGTTTAAATTCACAATATACGGCACAGGATACTTTGTTAAGGTTTTTGATGAAAATCATATACTCACAACGCTTTTGAAAGCTTTTCCACAAGAAAAAATTGTTGAATTATTGAACGATCCCGTGTTGTTTAAACAAACTTTTCGAGAACCATTTTCTCACTTCGTTCCAGACCAACAGTTTACATTCTACAAAATCGACGAACAATCGCGTCTTGAAATATTTAAAGAAAGAAAAAGAACAAAAATCTTGTTCAAACAACTCATCGAGCAGGGTAGCTTGTTCCCCTATTCATTCGTAACACACGAACAAATTAATTTCCCGAAAGGAATCGTAATTTTTGAAGAGGACTTAGGTAATTTTGGTTTTGTAAAATACAATGAGGAATATTCATTGGACAAACTGCTAATCGCATTTGCTCACTGCAACGAACTTAGTGAATCTGTTGTCTGCAAAATCAGTTACGACAATCAAGAACTCACTCTAGCTAAAAGCGACACTTTATCTCGTAGAAAAGTCGTTGTACTGAATGATTGAACAATAAAATTTCATTTCGAAGATACATCCCTTCCTCTTCTGGTTGCATTGGATAATTCCCACTTCAATTTGTATATTTGCATTGCAAAATAGAAACTCCAATAGCATGAAAGTTTTCATTTCTCCAGCAAAATCAATCGATACAACAATTAATGTAGAAACACCATTTACAACGCAAGCTCAATTTTTGAAAGAAAGTGATCAACTGATGAAAAAATTGTCCAAATTATCCGTTGAAAAACTTTCAAAAATGATGCATATCTCGACAGATATCGCTGCGATGAATGTTGAACGAAACAAAAATTGGACACTTCCGACCGAACCAACAGCTGTTATCAAACCCGCTATAACTGTTTTTACTGGTGAAGTTTACCGTGGATTGGATGTGCAATCCTTCACACAAGAGGATTTTGCTTATGCAAACGAGCATTTACGTATTCTTTCTGGTTTATATGGTATGCTGAAACCGTTGGATTTGATGTATCCATATCGATTGGAAATGGGAACGAAATGGGAAATCACTCCGAAAATCAAAAACTTGTACCAATTTTGGGATTTAAAAATCAATCGAGCAATTACGAAAGAAATGGAATCAGATGAAGTGATTATCAATTTGGCTTCAACAGAATATTTCAAAGCTGTTCAAGAGAAAAAACTCCAAAACCGCGTTATCACTCCTCTTTTCAAAGATTTCAAAAACGGTGAATACAAAGTTATCATGATGTATGCAAAAAATGCACGTGGCAAAATGGCGCGCTACATCATCAAAAATAGAATCGAAAATCCAGAAGATTTGAAGCACTACACAGAAGATAGCTATCAATTTGACGCAAACCAATCGACAACCAATGAATGGGTGTTTACGCGATAAATGTTACTTCTAGATTTTGATTTGATAAATCATTTCAAAAACCGTTTCATTTGGAAGATAGTAACTGAACAACTATCTTTAATTCCTCATTCAACAAAATGGAATCTGAATTAAGAACAGTAACAGTCATACAATACATTACTCCTCTACGAGAAGGTGGTTCCTTACCTGCTTTGGCACTCGGTTGCGATGATTTTAAATATGTCATCAAATTTCGAGGTGCAGGTCACGGTGTTAAGGCGCTTATCTCTGAATTATTAGGAGGATTAATCGCTAAGAAATTGGGATTAAAAATTCCTGAACTCGTTTTCATTGAACTAGATGAACGTTTTGGTCAAACGGAAGGAGATGAAGAAATTCAAGATTTATTGAAATTTAGCAAAGGACTGAACTTAGGTTTACACTACCTATCAGGAGCCATCACTTACGACGTTGCAATTAATCAATGTGATTCGCTATTGGCATCAAAAATTGTGTGGTTAGATAGTTTTATCACCAATGTTGACAGAACATTTCGCAATACGAATTTGCTGATTTGGAACAAAGAATTATGGTTAATTGATCACGGAGCTGCTTTTTATTTTCATCATTCATGGGATAATTGGGAGCAGGTTTCTAAATCGCCTTTTAACTTAATTAAAGACCATGCGTTGATTTCAAAAGCTACCATGCTAGACGAAGTCAATGAAGAATTTTTGAAGATCTTAAACGATGAAATTTTGCGTGACATTGTCAATCAAATTCCGGATGAGTTTCTAAATTGGGAAGAAGGTCCGTCGAATGATGAAATTCGCAATACCTATTTCCAGTTTTTATCCAATCGATTAAAAAGTACCGATATTTTCATTAACGCCGCGAAAGATGCAAGAAAAGCTCGTATATGAATATGCCATTGTCCGCATAGTTCCAAAGGTAGAACGTGAGGAATTTGTCAATGTCGGACTGATTTTACTTTGTAAACGTGCACGATTCTTAAAATTCAGATTCACATTGCATGAAGAGAAAATTCGTTGTTTTTGCAAAGAGTTTGATATCGAACAGGCACAAGAAAACTTAATTTCATTCGAAAAAATTTGCAATGGAGACAAAACCAGTGGACCGATTGCACAATTGGAGGTTGAAGAACGTTTTAGGTGGATTACCGCTGTAAAAAGCTCAAGTATTCAATCTTCTCGTCCTCACCCAGGTTTATCAGCTGATTTAGAGAAAACTTTCGAAGAATTGTACAACGAATTTGTATTGTGATTTACTTCTTTGCGAAAGCCAACAGAATCGCCTTTAATTCGTTTTTAATTTCAGTTCCTTTATCTGCGTTGTACCAATTTTGCAATTCAACTTTGATTGTTTCAAAAGGAGCTTCTTCTTGCTTCAAGCGATTCATCAGTGCTTGAGCGCCTGCAGGTCTTGGTCCCCAAACAAAAACATCTTCACCGGATTCGTTTCTGCTAATGATTTTTGGAATAGCCTTACCTCCATTTGTCAAATAGCTATCAATCAAAAATGGTTCAGCATCTCTCAATTGCAATTCGTATGAAATTTTCGGAGCAATTTCAGCCATTCGAATTAAGAAAGGAACGACGTGCGAAGCATCTCCACACCATGGCTCAGTAATGATAATCCAATGTTGTTTTTCTTCGATTCTTTCAAGAAGTTTAATCAAATCAGAGTCCAACTCCATTGTCTTCAACCATCTTTTAAAACGCGATTCATTCAATTTTGTATAATTGAAATATTCAGGATCGTCGTATGGCGCTACTGGAACTCCACCTCTAAGTATTTGATCAAAAAGCGCTAAATAATCTGGTAACAACATCGAAAACAAGGGGTTAAATGTGAATCGTAAAATAAATCGATATATACAGCAAAAGTCCTTTCGAATAAAACGAAAGGACTTTTTATATCATGAAGAATATAATTCTTATTTTCTTGTGTGACGACCGTAACGGCTTTGGAATTTGTCAATACGTCCTGCAGTATCCACGAATTGAACAATTCCTGTAAAGAATGGGTGTGATTTATGAGAAATATCTAATTTTACTAATGGGTACTCATTTCCATCTTCCCATTTGATTGTTTCGTTAGAACTTGCACATGAATGACACAAAAAAGCGTAGTCATTAGACATATCTTTAAAAACTACCAATCTGTAATCTGCTGGATGTATATCTTTTTTCATTTTGAATTATTATTATCTATTTCTTCCAAAAACGGATTGCAAATTTATACAAACTTTTTTAATTATAATACATTTTGAGCAAAAATAAAATAACTATTCATTGTTTTCGTTATTTTTACATCACTTCATTATGAACAATAAAGTAAAATAGCGTGAAAAAACAAGTTGGTTTACCCTTTTTCATTTTTGTAATTTCTTTGGTTTCAATTTTATCATTGAATACTTCGTGTAAAAAAACAACTCTTTTCTCTAAAGGTAATCTTGCTTTTTCGAAAGACACAGTAGTTTTTGATACCGTTTTCACAACGATCGGATCTACGACTCAACAACTAAAAATTTACAACAAAGAATCCAAAACGATATTGATTGAAGAGGTCGAATTGATGGGAGGATCAGCTTCTCCTTATCGAATCAATTTGGATGGATTAATGGGAACTCAATTTGCAGGAATCGAATTAGAAGGAAAAGATAGCTTATTTTTGTTTGTAGAAGTGACGCTTAATCCAAATGGTGGAAATTTACCAATGGTTGTAGAGGACTCCATTCGCTTTCGTACCAACGGCAAAGATCAATACGTTATATTAGCAGCTTGGGGACAGGATATGTACTATCATTATTCAGATTTAAATGGATCTTCACAAGGTTGGGATTTAAACGAAGGAGTTTGGCCAAATGACAAACCACATGTCATTTATGGTGCTGCTTTTGTAGATGAAGATAAAACGCTAACAATTCCAGCCGGAACAAAGATTCACATGCACAAAAATGCATTCTTATACGTTTACAAAGGCACATTAAACATCGAAGGTGAACCTGGAAATGAAGTAATTATCCAAGGAGATCGTTTGGAAGCCGATTACCAAGATGTTTCTGGACAATACTATGGCGTTTATTTCAACGAAGCTAAAACCTCCACAATTAATTACGCTATAATTAAAAATGGCACTAGTGGCATTCACATCGAAAAGGATGGCAACAATGGATCCA